>JBFYZE010000443.1:0-6145 GCA_041309665.1 Gemmatimonadales bacterium
ACGCCAGCGGCTTCTCCACGAGGACTGGCATGCCCCGGATCAGCGCGGCCACGGCGACCTCCTCGTGGGCGCGCGTGGGAACCGCCACCACCAGCGCGTCGGATGCGTCCAGGAGGGCCTCCAGGGACCCCATGGCCGTCGTCCCAAGCTGCCCGGCCACCTCGTGGGCGCGCCCCGGGCGCACGTCGTGGATCCCCGACAGCGAGACGCCGTCGAGGCCGGCGAGAATGCGCGCATGGTGGCAGCCCAGGGCACCCACGCCCGCCACGCCGATCCGGGGATGTCGGGGAGTGGTCATGGGGACTCAGACCACGATGCCGCGCTCGCTCGCCCGGATGAAGGCCAGGAGGTGGAGCACCTCGGGAAACGCCGGTACCTCCTCCTCCACCCTGGCCATCGCCTGGGAGAGGTTGAGCTTGGACTGGAAGAGGAGCCGGTACGCCCGCTTCAGCGCCGTGCGCACCTCCGGCGAGAGTCCCCGCCGCTCCAGCCCCACCGAGTTGAGCCCAAGGAGGCGCGCGTCGTTCCCCACGGCGCGGCAGTAGGGCGGGACGTCCTGGGTGATTCGGGAGGCGCCCGCGATGAAGGCGTGCGCCCCGATGCGGACGAACTGATGGATCCCGGTCAGGCCGCCGACGTTCACCCAGTCCTCCATGACCACGTGTCCCCCCATGGCCACGGAGTTGGCGAGGATGACGTGGTTGCCGAGGGTGCAGTCGTGGGCCACGTGGCCGTAGGCCATGATGAGGCAGTCCGAGCCGACCACCGTGCGGCCCGACGCGGCTGTGCCCCGGTTCAGGGTGGCGAACTCGCGGATGACGGCCCGGGGCCCGACCTCGAGGAAGGTCTCCTCTCCCAGGTACTTGAGGTCCTGCGGATCCGTGCCCAGGACGGCCCCGTTGGAGATCCGCGAGTCTTCGCCCACCGAGGTGTTCCGCTCCAGGAGAACGCGGGGGCCGATCTCGGTGCCGTCTCCCACCCGCACGCCGGGCCCCACGATGGCCCACGGCCCCACCGTGACGCCCTGCCCGAGCTCGGCCCCGGGATCCACGAGCGCCGTGGGATGGACGACGGTCCCGGTACGGGTGCCCGCGACGCCCTCCATCATTTGTCCATGACCCGCGCCATGAGGTCGGCCTCGGTGGCCACCTGGCCGTCCACCAGGCCCACGCCGCGCATCTTGCAGATCCCCCTGCGGAACTGGAGCATCTCCACCTCGAAGACGACCGTGTCCCCCGGCGTGACCGGGCGGCGCCACTTCACGTTGTCGAGGGACATGAAGTAGACCACCTTGCCCTCCGGGTCGTCCACGGCGTCCATGAGGAGGAGCCCGCCCACCTGCGCCATGGCCTCGATGAGGAGCACGCCCGGCATGATGGGGTGCCCGGGGTAGTGGCCCTGGAAGAACGGCTCGTTGATGGTGACGTTCTTGATCCCGACGATGCGCTTGCCCGGGTCGAAGTCCACGATCCTGTCCACCAGCAGCATCGGGTAGCGGTGCGGCAGGTAGCGCATGATCTCGTTGATGTCCACGACGGGCGTGCGTCGGTTCCTGCGCACGTGCTCGGCGAGGGCGCGCGCGAAGCGGATGTTGCCGGCGTGGCCGGGGCGCTCGGCGACCACGTGGGCCTCCAGGCGCGCGCCGAGCAGCGCCAGGTCCCCCGCCAGGTCCCCCACCTTGTGGCGAAGGAACTCGTCGGGGAAGCGGAGCCCGTCGTTGAGGATCCCCTCCTCGCCCAGCGCGACGGTGTTCTCCAGGCTGGCGGCCAGGCCCAGCCCCCGGGCCCTGATGGCGTCCCACTCCCGCGCGAACCCGAAGGTCCGGGCCGGGGCGATGTCCCGCGCGAAGCCCTCCCGGTCCAGGGAGAACGATCCGGACTGGCGTCCGATGGCGGGGTGGGCGAAGTCGATGGTGGCCGAGATCTTCAGCCCCTCGGCGGGCGCCGCCACGTAGGACTCTCCGCCCGGGCCCTCCAGGGACACGGCGGAAGGGAGCCGGAGCACCTTGGCAGGCACGTCCAGCTCCACGCGTCCCGCGTCGTCCAGGGCGCTCACCCAGTCCCTGAAGGAGCCGTCCCGGATGGGGACCTCCGGCCCGCTGACCTCCACCATGACGTTGTCCACCCCGGAGGCACCCACCGCGGCCAGGAGGTGCTCCACCGTGAGGATCTTCGCCTCCCCGGCCGCGAGGGTCGTTCCCAGGTCGGTGCCGGAGACGTGCTCCAGCTTGGCCGGGATCTCCGGCGCGCCCTCGAGGTCGGTGCGACGGAAGCGGATCGCCGCGCCCGCGGGGGCGGGCCGGAAGGTCACGGTAGCGGCGGCGCCGGAGTGCACGCCGGTGCCGTCCAGCGTGACGACCTTGCCGATGGTGGTCTGGTTCGGAGAGTGCATTCGCCTCGGAGGTTGGGGGTCGCGGGCCGCCGGTCCAGGTCGGTACAAGCTAACCCGGCGGGACCTTCTTGCCTAAGCCAGGAGAGCCTGCTTCAGGCTCCCCCGCGGCGCTTCTTCAGGGACTCCAACTCCGCCTCCAGCGCCTCCACCCGCTCCAGCAGCCGGGGTAGCCTGCCGAGGTGGGCCTGGCGCCTGAGCTCCTCGCGGAGGGGGCGGGCCGGGTGCCCGGACACCGTCTCTCCCGCCGGGACGTCCCGGAGGACCTTGGCGGCCGCGGCGAGCCGGGCGCCGTCACCGATCTCAAGGTGGTTGATGACGCCCGCCTGGCCTCCCATCCACACGCCCTTCCCGATCCGGGTGGATCCTGCGATCCCCACCATGCCTGCCAGCAGGGAGCCGTCACCCACGTGCACGTTGTGGGCGACGTGGACCAGATTGTCCATCTTCACGCCGCTCCCCACAACGGTGTCGCCGATGGACCCGCGGTCCACCGCCGAGTTGGCCCCGATCTCCACGTCGTCACCGAAGATCAGCCGTCCAACGTGGGGGATGCGCTGGTGCGCCCCGTCGAACCACGCGTACCCGAATCCGTCAGCGCCCAGGACGGATCCCGAGTGGACGATGACGCGCGAGCCCAGCACGGTCCGCGGGTAGAGAACCACCAGGGGGTGCAGGGTGCAGCCCTCGCCCAGGCGGCACTCCGACCCCACCACCACGTGCGCGCCGATGCGGGAGCCGTCACCCACCTCCACGTCGTCGCCCAGGACGGAGTAGGGGCCGACCGCGACGCCGGCGCCCAGACGGACACCGCGGCCCAGGTCCGCCGTGGGATGGACGGCGGCGCTCCCGGGCTCCTCGGGATGGAGGTAGCGGAGGAGGAGCACGAGGGCCCGGTGCGGGTCCCCCACGACGATCCGGGGGCGGCCGGAGACCCGCGGCTCCAGCTCCTCCGAGACGAGGAATGCGCCCGCCCGCGAGCGTGGAACGTGCTTGGCGTAGCGTTTCGCGGCGAGGAACGCGAGCTCGGTCGAGCAGGCTTCCTCCACCGGGGCCACCGCGGTCACGCTCATGCCTGAGTCGCTCTCCAGGCGACCGCCGACCAGGGTGGAGGCTTCGGCGAGGGTGAGCGGCCCGCGGGCGGATGAAGGGGGCGTCATGGGGTGCTCCGGTCCGGAACGGAAAGGGCCCACGGGCGCGCCTGCCGGCGCCCGCGGGCCCTGGATCCAGGTTGACTGCTGCGATCCGACCTAGCGGGCGCCCCCGGTCGGGGGCACCGCGGCCGTGAGCCGGCGCAGGACCTCGGCGGTGAGGTCGAGGGCCGGGTCGGCGGCGATGATGGAGCCGGCGGCGACGTCGAGGATGACGGAGTAGCTACCCTCCTCCCTCATCTTCTCGATGACGGCGGTGATCCTGTCCATGACCGGCTGCACCAGCTCGGAGCGCCGGCGGGCGGCGATCTGGTCCATCTCCGCCATCCGCGTCTGGGCCTCCTGGGCCTTCGTCTGGATCTGCGTCTGCCGGTTCCGCTTCGCCTCGGGCGACAGGGTCAGCTCCTGCTGGGCGAGCTGCTGCTGCATGCGGGTGAGCTCGTCCTGAAGCTGCTGGGCTTCGGTGGTGAAGCCCTGCATATCCCGCTCGAAGGCCTCCTGCGCCTCCTTGGCTCCGGGGGCCTTCTCCAGGATCTCCTGGGAGTTGATGTAGCCGATCTTCAGCGTCTGCGCCTCCGCGGTGCCGGCGGCCAGCGCGAAGACCAGCGCCAGGGCAGCGAACGGGGTGCGTCGCATGGGCGTGTGCTCCGTTGGGGGTTGAATGGTCCTGTGAGCGCTCCCGCGGTCGGCTGGTTCCGCCGCCGGTGCGTCGTGTCCTTCGCGTATCCTAGTCCCGCCGTGCCAGGGAGGTTCCCGAGGCGGCGCGATCGGACGGGGATACAGCCCCGTAATTTCTAGTATCCCGCCCCCATGCGGAAGTGCAGCTGCCAGCCGGGGTTCGGCTTGTCGAAGCCGTAGGCGTAGTCCAGGCCGATGGGGCCGAAAGGCGTCACAAGTTGCACCCCGAAGCCCGCGCCCCGGTAGAGCTTGGTGGGGTCGATGTCCCACGCGTCCCGCCAGACGTTGCCGGCGTCGTAGAAGGTCTGGATGGAGATCTGGTCGCTGAGGCGCAGCGCGTATTCGGCGGTCACGGTGAAGAACGCGCTCCCGAGCCGGTCGATGTCGCTGATGCCGCCGGAGCGGTCCGCGTAGAAGCCCTGGGGCGTGATGGACGTCTCGTCGTAGCCCCGCAGGGGCTGGCCGAACTGGACGCCGCCCATCCAGAACCGGTCGAACGGGAACGCGCTGGCGTCCCCGAAGACCGCACCCGCCTTCATGCTGAGCCCGAGGGCGAAGCGCAAGGGCCGTCCCCCCGAGGCCTGATCGCCGATCTGCCCCACGGGCACGTACCAGGTGCCCTCCAGGAGGGCGCGGGTGAAGTCGCCGTCGCCGCCCAGGAGCCCGCCGTTGGCCTGGATGTCGATGCTCTGCTTCGACCCGGACACGGGGAAGATGGGGTGGTCGAGGGTCTGGCGCGTCACGCCCAACGACACCTGGCTCTGGATTCCCGGGGGCCGCCCGAAGAGAGACGTGTCGTCCGCGTCCTCGAACTGCTCGTAGAGGGTGCGGGAGATCCCGTATCCAGCGAAGACCCGCGTGATGCGCGAGCCGGGCCACGGGAAGCCGAAACGCAGGTTGGTGCCCAGGCGCTTCCGGCGCCCGGTGGAGAACTGGTAGAAGCGGTCCCGGGAGTTGAACAGCGAGATGGCGCCCGAGATCTGGCTCTGGCGCAGGGCCGGATCGGAGTAGGTGAGCTCGAAGCTGTTCAGGTACCGTCCGAAGTCCCAGCGCAGCGCTCCGGACTTCGCCTGCCCGAAGAGGTTGGGCTGCTCGTAGCCGAGGAAGCCGGAGAGGCCGACGCCGCCGCCCACGGACGTGCCGAAGTTGACCGACCCGGTCTGCCTCTCCTTGACGTTGAACGTGATGTCCACGTCCCCGTTCTCGAGAGGCTGGATGTCCGGGGCCGGCATGGGGGACTCGAAGAAGCCCAGCGACTGGATGCTCTGGTAGCTGCGCAGCACGCGATCCTGGGAGTACACGTCGCCCGGGAGGATGAAGATCCGGTCCCGCACCACCCATTCGTACGTGTAGTCGTTCCCCACCACCGAGACGCGGTTGATCACGGCCGGCACCCCCTCGCGGATCTCCCAGCTCGCGTCCACCGTCGGGTCCCCACCGGCCTCGGCGGGATCGTTCCGGGACAGCACGGGGCTGATCTGGGCGTAGAGGTAGCCTTCGTTGGCGTACCGCTCCCGCGCCGAGGACATGGCCTCGGTGAAGGCCTCCGCGTCGAAGACGTCCCCCTCCCGGCCCTGCTCGTCGCTCCGCCCGATCCCGAGGGAACGGAGCAGCCCGCCCTCCCCGCGGCGGAAGAGGCGCTCCAGCTCCTCGTCGGTGAAGCGGTTGTTCCCCTCGACGCTGAAGGAGGCCAGGCGGTACCGGGGGCCCTCCAGGACGTTGACCTCGACCCTCGCCTTCCCGGTGTTGGGGTCCACGATGAGGGTGTCGGACACGACCCGGAAGTCCAGGAAGCCGTGCCGCCGGTACGCAGCCGGGAGGCTCTCCTCCAGGTCGGCCTGGAATCGGTCGTCGTCGAAGGTGCCGTTGCGGAACCACCAGAACCCCTCCGCCTTGGTGGACATGGCGTCCCGGAGCGCGCCGTCTTC
>JBFYZE010000444.1:0-11534 GCA_041309665.1 Gemmatimonadales bacterium
CCGCCACGTGCGATGAGGCGAGGCCGGCCTCCGCGGCGGGGGGCGCGGACCCGCACGCCGCATCCACCATGGCAGGCTCGGGCGACGCGGCCGCATCGGCGGACGCGGGCCGTGAGCCGCACGCCGTCGCCCCCGTCTGCTCGGCGGTGCCGAGAAGCAGGAGAAGAAGGGCGCCGAAGCCGCCTTCCGGCGCGGCCGAGCCCGGTCCGCAGCTCGGGGCGGCCCCGTCGGCGTGCGCGAGCGCGCCCCCGCCTCCGGGGACACCGACGCGCGCCGGGGCCGCATCGGACGACGACAGGGCTCCCTGCGCAGGGACCGGGACGAGCGAGGCGGGGACGAGACTCAATGGCCTACCCCCCGCCCCGCCAGCACCACGCGCCCCAGAACCGCGGCGCGTTCCGCCGGGAGGCTTCCCAGGATGGGCGCGGCCTGCCGCTCGCTCATCCCCAGGAGGACGGCCGCGGCCTCCGCGTCGGACATCTGACCCAGCACGCCGGCGGCGTCCGCGGGCTTCATGGCGGCGAAGATCTTCCCCAGGCGCCGCGCCCCGTCCCCGTCGATGCTCTCGGCGGGCACAGCGGCCGCGGGCATTGCGGACGTCGCCGCGCTGTCCCCCTCGACCGCGTGGGCCCCGGGCTCCGGCAACGCGCCGGGTGCGGCGCCCTCGCCTGGCACCCCGTCTCCGGCGCCCAGGGAGTCGTTCGTGCAGGCGGTGTCCGCCGCCGAACGGGCGGGCTCGGAGAGTGACTCCAGGGGGTCGTGGTCCACGGCCGGGGTGGCCTCGGTCTCCTTGGCATGCTCCTCGGCGCGGGCGGCCAGGAGGGCGTCCCGGGTCTGGAGCGCGCCCCAGCCCGCCCCTCCCCCGAGCCCCACCACCAGACCCATCGCCCCGATCAGCCCGATCTTCATGTCAGCTCCCCTCCGGCTCGCCGTCCCGCGCACGCCCGTGGCGGGTGAGAGCGAGCTCGTCCATGGTCTTCTGCTCGTCCCGGGCCTGCTCCGTGTTCCACTCCTCGAGCCGGTGGCTCCTGAGCTGCTCCAGCGTGCGCCGGTGCTTGAAGGCCGCGTGGTACTCCTTCATCGACTCGGTGACGCGCCGGTCCGCCGCGAGGCACTCCTCGTCGGCGTGGCGCAGGCGCTCGCCCACCCTCCCAAGCACCAGGGCCAGGTTCCGGAGGTGCCCGGCGGGGCCGCCGGCCCCGTGGGCCTCGGTGAGGCGCGAGCGCCCCGCCTCGAGCGCCGCGCTCAGGTCCTCCCGGGCGCGGGACGCGGCCTCGGCGTCGCGGCGCGCCTGGGCGAGACCCGCCGCCGAGTCCATCTCCTGGCGTTCCCGAAGCGAGAGCACCGTCTGCAGCCCGAACCGGAACGACTCCATCAGGCGCCTCCCCCGTGGGCGGCCTCGGCCAGAGCCAGGAGCGCGTCCCGGGTCTCGCCGAAGTCCGACGCCTCGCTCGGGCTCTGGCGCAGGAAGTCGCGGATGGCCGGTCGCAGGCGGATCGCCGCGTCGGCGAGGGGATCGCTCCCGGCGACGTAGGCGCCCACCGCGATGAGGTCCTCCTTCTCCCGGTGCGCGGCCACCAGGGAGGCCAGCACGTTGGCGGCGTCCCGCTGGTCGGCGGACACGACGTGATCCCTGACGCGGCTGACGCTCTGCGTGATGTCGATGGCCGGGAAGTGCCCGGCGGCGGCCAGCTTGCGGCCGAGCACGACGTGCCCGTCCAGCACTCCACGCACATGGTCGGCCACGGGCTCGTTGAAGTCGTCGCCCTCCACCAGCACGGTGTAGATGCCGGTGATGCCGCCCTGTGGGCCGTTGCCGGCCCGCTCCAGGAGACGCGGGAGGGCCGCGAAGGCCGAAGGCGGATAGCCCCGAGTCGTCGGGGGCTCGCCCACCGCCAGCCCGATCTCGCGCCACGCCATGGCCACGCGGGTCACCGAGTCCAGCATGAGGAGGACCTGCTTGTCCTGGTCGCGGAAGTACTCGGCGATCGCCGTGGCCACCAGCGCGCCGCGGGCACGCACGAGCGCGGACTGGTCGCCGGTGGCCACCACCACCACCGAGCGGGCCAGCCCTTCCGGGCCCAGCGAGTTCTGGATGAAGTCGCGGACCTCGCGTCCGCGCTCGCCAAGGAGCGCGATGACGTTCACGTCGGCCTGCGCGTACCTTGCGATCATGCCGAGGAGCGTGCTCTTTCCCACGCCGCTGCCCGAGAAGATCCCGATGCGCTGGCCCCGCCCGATGGTGAGCACCCCGTCCAGGGCGCGCACACCGGTGGCCAGCGGCTCGCTGATGGAGCGGCGGGCCAGCGGGTTCGGTGGGTCGGCCACCAGCGGGACCCGAACCGTGGGGCCCAGCGTGCCCAGGCCGTCCATGGGGTTCCCCAGCCCGTCCAGCGTGCGCCCCAGGAGGCCCGGACCCACGCCGACGCCGGAGGAGCGCCCGAGGGGCTCCACCGCGCTCCCCGGGTGGATGCCGTCCACCTCGCCGAGAGGCATGAGGAGAATGCCGCGCTCGTGGAACCCCACCACCTCGGCCAGCACCGACGCCGGATGGCTGAGGCTCCGGACCCGGCACAGCTCGCCCTTGGCGACGTCGAGCCCCACGGCCTCGATGACCAGCCCCACCACGCGGGTGACGCGGCCGTACTCGGCGAACCGGCGCACGCGGGCGGCGCGCTCCAGGAGCGCCTCAACCATGGGCCAGCTCCTGCCAGATGCGCTTCAGGCCCTCGTCCAGGCGCCCGTCCACGATGCGCTCGGGCCCCTCCACCAGGCACCCGCCCGGGGCCACCGCCTCGTCGGCCACCCAGCGCACGTCGCGCTCGCCGTCGTCCCCGCCCGCGGGACCCAGCGCGTCAAGCGCGGCCAGGTCGGAGGGGTGCACGTGCACGCGCACCTCGTGGCGGGGCGGGAACGAGGCCAGGGCGTGCCGCACCATCCCCAGGTGCGCCGCCGGGTCGGCGGCCAGCTCCCGCTGCACCAGGCGTGCGGCCAAAGCGGTGGCCAGGGCGGCCAGGTTCTCCTCCAGCGCCCGAGTCCACGCGGCGCGCTCCTCGCGCACCTCGCGCACCACCGAGCGTGCCGCCGCCAGCGCCGAAGCCACCTCCCGCCGGGCGCGGGCCTGGGCGGACTGCTCGCCCTCGGCCCTTCCGCGGAGGTAGGCGGCATCCAGCTCCGACTCGCGCAGCGCGCCGTCGTCCCGTGGCGGGCCCGGCACCAGGGCGCGCCCGAGCTCGCTCCACACCAACGCCGTTGCGCTCCCCTGCGGGCGCAGGGCGCCCCGGGCGGGGAGGCGCTCAGCCGACCACGAGATCATCGCCGCCTCCGATGACGATCTCGCCCGCCTCCTCCAGCGCGCGGGCCATCTTCACGATGTTCGCCTGCGCCGCCTCCACGTCGCTCACGCGCACGGGGCCGAGGAACTCCATCTCCTCCACCAGCGAGTCCCGCGCGCGGGTGGAGAGGGAACCCAGCAGGCGGGCCTTCAGCTCGTCGCTGGCCAGCTTGAGGGCCAGGGACAGCTCCTTGGTGTCCACGTCGCGCAGCAGGCGCGTGATGCCGCGGTCGTCCAGCTTGGCGATGTCCTCGAACACGAACATCAGGTTCTGGATCTGCTCGGAGAGCGCCGGGTCCAGGTGGGCCACGCCGTCCAGCAGGTCCTTCTCCAGCGACGCCGACACCAGGTTGAGCATCTCGGCCACGGCCGCAGGGCCGCCGGCCCGGGACGACTCGCGCGCGAGGGAGAGATCCGCCTCGGCGCCCACCGAGCTCTCGATGATGCGCAGCACGTCGGGATGCACCTTCTCCATGCGCGCGATGCGCAGGAGCACGTCGCTCCCGAGCGCCCCGTCCCGCTCCTTCATCACCGCCGCGACCTGGGCCGGGTCCAGGAACGCGAGGATGAGGGCGATGGTCTGGGGGTGCTCGTTGCGGAGGATGGCGGCGAGCTGCTGCGGATCAGCGCTGCGCAGGAGGCTGAGCGACCCGTGGTCGTGGAGCTGACCCTCGATGCGATTCAGGACCTGGGTGGCCCGGGTGGCGCCGAAGGCCTTCTCCAGCACCCTGCGGGCGTACTCCACGCCCCCCGAGGCCAGCGAGAACGCCGCCTGCTCCGTGTGCTGCCACTCGTTGAGGACCTCCTCCACGAGGGCCGGGTCGGCGCGGTCCATCTTCGCGATCTCGAGGGAGATGGCCTCCACCTCCTCCGGGCTCAGGTTCTTGGTGACCTCGGCGGAGGCCTCTTCCCCGAGCGCCATGAGGAGCACGGCCACCTTCTGGCGGCCGGTGAGCTCGTCGGCGGTCGGGCGGTGGGCCAAGGCGGTGCCGGCCACGGACTCAGTCCTTCATCCAGGCCCGGACGACCCGGGCGGTCATCTGCGGGTCGGCTACCCGGGGGGCCGCAGGGTGCGGAGAAGCCAACATGGCCGATGAGGACGTGCTCGCTGGGAACTGGCCTGCCACGGAGCCGGCTCCCAGCGCCGCGTGCCCCGTCCCCGCGGCCAGGCCGCGCACGACGGCGCCGGCCTGGAGCGACGAGAGGAGGCGGAGCGCGATGAAGAGCGTCACCGCCAGGCCCAGGATGGCCACCAGGGGGCGCTGGATGGTCTGCACCACCGCGACCGCTCCGGGCGCGCTCTCGGGCTCGGGGACGGGGAGCGCCTCGGGAGGCGCGCTCACCACCGAGATGGCGTCGCCCCGCTCCGCGGAGAACCCCACCGCGTTCCTCACCACGGCCTCCAGGCTCCGGATCTCGCTCTCGCCCCTGGGCTCCCAGGTGACTGCCCCGTCCTCCGCCTCCGACTTCCGGTCCGCCAGGACCACGGCCACGGTGAGGCGCTGCAGGCGGGCGCCGCCCCGGGACACGGTCTCGGTGGAGCGGGCGGCCTCGTACTGGGTGTTGCTCGAGACCGAGCTGGCCCCCTGCTCCGCCGTGCCGGGGACGATCTCGGAGCGGTCCTCGGAGAGCATCACCTGCTGCTCGGGATCCACCGACTGCACGGTGCGGTCCACCTGGTCGAAGTCGAGCTCGGCGGCCACGCGCACGGTGACGTTCCCCGGCCCCACCATCTGCTCCACCAGCGCCTCGGCCTTGGCCTGGAGGTACGTCTCCACCTGGCGTTGCACCTGGAGTTGGCGGCTGGAGAGCCCCACGCCTCGCTCCCCGTCCGGCGCGGAGAGGAGCCGGCCCCGGTCGTCCAGGACCATCACGTTCTCCGGGGCGAGCCCCTCGACGGCGTTGGCCACCAGGAACTGGACGCCCTCCACCATGGGGTCGTCAGCGTGTCCGGCGGCGTTGAGCTGGAGCACCACCGACGCCTCGTTGGGGCGGGCGCCGGCGCGCAGCCACGAGCTCTCCTGGATGGCCAGATGAACCTGCGCCGCACGCACCCCGTGCATTCGGCCGATGGTCCGCTCCAGCTCCCCCTCCAGCGCCCTGCGGTAGTTCACGTGCTGGGTGAAGTCGGTCATCCCCCAGGAGGGCCGGTCGAAGATCTCGAAGCCCGGGCGCGCCGCGTTCCCGCCGATGCCGTCGGCGGCCAGCACCACCCGGGCGCGGGCCACCGCATCCTCCTCGACGGCCACCACGCTCCCGCCCCGGTCGAGGCGGTAGGGGATCCCCTCCTCGTCCAGGCGCTGGGTGGCCTGGCTCACCAGCTCCAACGGGGCGCCCGACACCACCGGGACCCACACCGGCGCCGCGCCGAACCTGGCGAACCCCCACACCGCGAGGAGGACGCCCACGCCCACGATCGCCGCCCCCACGCGGGGGCCTCCGATGAGCTGCACGATGCGGTCCATGGATGGCGCCGCGGGCTCAGGACTGCATCTGGATCACCGAGCGATATGCATCGGCGAGCTTGTTGCGCACTTCGATGAGGAACTCCATCGCGATCCCCGCCTCCTCGGCGGCGGCCATGACCTGATGGATCTCCACCGGCTCGCCGCGCACGAAGGCACCGATGGCGTCGCGGGCCTCGCCCTGCATGCGTGACACCTCACCCAGCGCATCCTTCAGCGTGTCGGCGAACGATGTGGCGGGCGCCTGGGCGCCCACGCGCAGCCGGATCCCGCCCTCTCCGGCGGCGACCCCCCGGACCGGACCCGCCGAGCCGATCTCACCGAGGCCGGCCACGTCAGACCCTCACATCCACGCGGCCGCCGCGGGGCACGCCCGCGGCTCGGGTGGCGGCACCGGGTCCGTAGGTCACGCCCCCCAGGGCGTGGGCGCGGGCGAAGAAGGCGCGCTCCTCGCTGGTGAGGACGCTCCAGAGCATCGGGTCGGTCCCCGAGGGCGCGTCCGCGGAGAGGAGATCGCCACGCCCGGCGACCCGGGCCTCGTGGGCCGGCGCGGCGCGGGTGGCGAAAGCGCTCCTTCCGGCCTCCACGTCGTGGCCGCGCACCCTGGGCTGTGCCGAGGGCGCGGTCGGGAGGGGGTGGGCGTTGACGGGGGGGATGGTCATCATGGCTCGCGGCTCATATCTGGGTGGAGCGGCGCAGCACGGCCTTGAGCGCCTGGAACACGGTGGCGTTGGCCTCGAAGTGGCGGCGGGTCACCATGAGGTCCACCATCTCGCCGGAGAGGTCCACGTTGGGCATGCGTACGTAGCCGGCGGCGTCCGCGTCGGGGTGTCCCGGGTCGTAGCGCATCGGGCCCTGGCTGGCGTCCTCGTCCACGCCGGCAACGCGTACGCCGCCTTCCCCCACACCCCCGCCGGCGCTTCCGGCCAGGAGCGACTCGAACGGCACCTCCTCCAGGCGGACCACCTTGCGCCGGTACGGCGTACCGTCCACGCCCCGGGTGGTCTCCGCGTTGGCGATGTTGGCGGCGATCGCGTCCATGCGGGCGCGCTGCGCCGAGAGCCCGCTGGCGGCGATCCCCAATCCCCGGAGGGGCTCGCGGACGCGGTCCGTGGGGATGGGGAGGGGGATGCCGCCTTCGCTCATGTTTCTCAGCGCTCCCGCACGCTGGCGCGGAGCGACTGGTAGCTCCGCTGGAGCAGGCCGGCCACGGTCTCGAAGCGGAGCTGCTCGTCGGCCAACGCCACCATCTCCCGCTCCAGGTCCACCGTTCCTGCGCCTTGCGTGGCGGAGGGGCCCGCCTCCTCCAGCGAGCGGGCGAAGTCGGCGTTCCCGGCGTTGGCCACCCGATGGGCGATCCCGCGCAGGTTCCGCGTGGACGCGTCCAGCCCTTCCTTGAGCCGCGCCACCGACGTTTCGCTGCCCACCAGCCTCGCCAGCATGAAGGTGTCTCCCTGAAGGGTCCGCGGACCTCGCCGCGTCCCTCGGTGGCAAGCCCCGTTCCACGCGTCCGCAGGCGGGGGAGCAGGCGCTCCGGCCCGGAATCCGGAGTCAGGAAACGTGTTGCGAAGGCTGGTGTTCCGGCCGGTGCGGGCCCGGCGGCGGGGGAGCGCTGGGGCAGCGGAGAGGCGGCGGGGCGGACCCGTGGGGCGGAAGGATCTTCCGGGCGGGAGGGGGAGACTTCTGCCGGGCCGGCGAAAGGAGTCCGCCCCGACATCGCGCCCCGGGCACGCGCCGGGACGCCCCGGGGGGCGTGCTAGTGTGATGTGCCGAAAGTGTCACGGCCATTCGAGCGCCGATGCATCCGGCCCTGCGGCGTTGCTCCTCCTCGAAATAGCGCTGCTATTCCTCGTCGTCGCGCCTTGCAGGATCCGGCGCCTCGGCACTCTCGGTGGCTCGCGAACTTTCGGCACACCACACTAGCTGGCCCTACCTCCAGGGCCAGCCCGCCGCAGGCGCCGGCGCGATCCCCCGGGCCTCGAAGAGCAGCTCGAGCATCCGCTCGAACGACGCCCAGCTCGCCTCGCGCCCGTAGACCGAGTTGGTCTTGACCGCGATCACCAGGTTCACGGCCGGGAAGACCGCGATCCATTGCCCCACCGCCCCGCGCGCGGTGTAGGCGCCCTCGAAGGGCCCCGTCGCCTTCGGACCGTCCCAGATCCACCACATGTAGCCGTACCCGAGATAGCCGTCGCGGCGGCGCACCGGGTTCATCTCCCCCAGGGGGGTCACCGGGCGCACGATCTCCTTCGCCCATCCGCTGGGGATGATCTGTTTCCCGTTCCAACTCCCCTCGTTGAGCATGAGCAGGCCGATGCGCGCCATGTCCCGGGTGGAGAAGTACATGTGGTAGGCCGGGTTCACCGAGATGCTCAGATCGCCGCTCTTGCGCTGCGCGCTCCGGTCCCAGTCCTGGAACTCGAGGGGGATGGCGAGCTGGGCCTGCACCTCGTCGTAGATGTCGCGGCCGGTGAGCTTCTCGAACACGGCCCCGGCGGCGTTGAAGTCCCAGTTGCTGTACAGCTGGTACGTCCCCGGCTTCTGGGAGCCCCGGGGCGGGGCCGAGGCCAGGTCGTCGCCTCCGTTGGACGCCGGATGGTACACGCCGGAGCGCGCGGTGACGAGGTCACGGACGCGCGCCTGCCTCTCGATGGGAAGGAGCCCGCCGATGTCGTCCACACCCAGATCGGCCAGCGTCTTCTCCAGGTCGATGACGCCGTTCTCGACCCAGTTGCCGTAGAGCATGGCCAGGACGCTCTTCCGGGCAGACGCCAGGTACGAGAGCTCCACGATGTCGCCGAAGGTGCCCACCACCCGCCCCCGGTCCACGACCACGACGCCCGTCATCCAGGAGGAGTCGCGGACGAAGTCCTGGGCCGCGCGCAGCTTCGCGGCGTCCCAGCCGTAGGCGGGCAGGTCGCCCCGTCCCACCACCTCCCACGCCTCACCGGGGAAGACGGGATCGGTGCGGAGCTGGGCCGAAGCGGGAAGGGCGAGAACGAGGGCTGCGAGGAGAGCGCGGAGGGAATGGCGATGGGGGTTCATGACCGTGCGGGGACGGAGGTGGGCTTCGCGCCTGCAACGTAGGCGGGGCCCCGCCTCCGGGCCACGGAGGGCCGCCCCTGCGCAGCCGCCTCGGCGGACCCAAGCAGAAGCCCCCCGGCGCCGACGGCGCCGGGGGGCTCGAGCACACGTGGTTCGAGCGTCGCCTTACAGCTTGGTGACGTTCTCCGCCGCGGGGCCCTTCTGGCCCTGCGTCACGTCGAACTCCACCTTGTCACCCTCGCTCAGGGTGCGGAAGCCCTGGCTCTGGATGGCCGAGTGGTGGACGAAGCAGTCCTTGCTCCCGTCCTCGGGGGTGATGAAGCCGAAGCCCTTCTGGTCGTTGAACCACTTCACCGTGCCTCTGATGCGCATCGTCCTACTCCGTCTAGCTGGTGTGGTCCGCAGTCGGAGCCGGACGAGCCGAGTCTGCCGACTTTCTGACCCACGTGGACTCTGACCCCCACGCTGGGACCGTGGCAACCGCCACGAAAAACGGGAAACCCCGATGGTGATAGGGCTTCCCGGTCAATCCTTTCGGATGCTGCAAAGACCTACACTTGGCATATATGTCATCACGAATGTGGCGCGCGCCCCTGACTCCGTCAATCTTCCCGGGGCCCTTCCGCGCCTTCTCGCACCCAAGGCTCCCATGACCGACCAGCCTCACCCGGCGCTCGATCCGGAACTCCGGCGGCGCCTCGAGCTCCTGGGCGAGGAGGGCTGGGAGATCTGGGCCCGCTTCGACCGCGAGGTGCGGGAGCATCGCTGGCACTCCTTCGTCCCCGCCGAGTACGGGCGCGTCCTGGATGCCCTCGTCCCCCTCCGGGCGCCCGGGCGGCGCTTCCTGGAGCTGGGCTCGGCGACCGGCGTCATCACCATCATGGCCGATCTCCTGGGCTTCGATGCCTGCGGCATCGAGCTCGACCCCGGCCTGGTGCGGCTGGCGGAGGATCTGGCGCGCAGCCACGGCTCGGGGGCCCGCTTCGCCGCGGGGAGCTTCCTCCCCACCGGGTACGCCTACCATCCGAAGGACGGCGACGGCCGCCTCGGCACGGTAGGCGTGGGGGAGTCGGGGTACCTGAAGCTGGGCTACCCCCTGGAGGACTTCGAGGTGGTCTACGGCTATCCCTGGACCGGCGAGGAGTCGCTCATGCACGACCTCATGCGTCGCTACGGGAGCCCGGACGCCGTGCTCCTCCTCCACCGGGTGTCGGGCGCCGTGGAGGCCTACCGCGGTGGACGCCGCCTCGGCGGAGACGGAGGCGCGCCCCAGGGGGACCGGGGCGCGCCCCGGCTCCACCGCTAGGCGCGAGCCAGCTCGGTGATCCCCTGGACCAGGAGGTCCAGGTCTCCGATGCGCGTGAACACGTTGGGCGCGATGCGGGCTCCCTGATCCACCGCCACCGTGAAGATGCGCCAGCGGTCCCAGAGCGCGTCCACCAGCTCGGCGGGCGTCATCCCGTCCACCAGCACGTTGGCGATGGCACACGACTGGTCGTCGCCCAGCGGGGTGTTGATGCGCACCCCGGGGAGGCCCTTCACCCTCGACACCCACGCGTTCTTGAGCCAGCGCAGGCGCGCCTCCTTCCGGGCCCCGCCGATGGCCTCGTGGAAGCGGATGGCGTCGCGGATGGCCTGGTCCGTGCCCTGGGGGTGCGTCCCGATGTGGTGGAGCTTCTCGATGTCGCCGGAGCGGGCGTTCCGGTCCCCGAACAGGGGCCACACCTTGGGGATGTGCTCCTTCCTCACGTAGAGGAGCCCCGTGCCCAACGGGCACCCCAGCCACTTGTGCAGGCTCGAGCCCAGGTAGTCGCACCCCAGGTCCGGGATCCTCCAGTCCAGGTGGGCCACGGAGTGGGCGGCGTCCACGATCACCTCGATGCCGCGCTGGTGGGCCATGTCGCAGATGGCCCGCACCGGGAGCACCTGCCCGGTGAGGAAGATCATGTGGCTCACCAGGATGTAGCGCGTTCTGGGGCCGATGGCCTCGGCGTAGGCGCGCACGATCTCGTCCTGGGAGGCGGGGAGCCAGGGGATGTCGATGACCCGGTTCACCGTGCCGTAGCGTAGCGCGCGCTGCTCCAGCGCCTCCTGCATGGACGGGTATTCCCGGGAGCAGTACAGCACCTCCTCGCCACGCTCCAGCGGCACGCCCTGGAGCACCACGTTCAGCGCCTCGGTGGTGTTGCGCACCACCGTGACCTCCTCCGGGGGCACGCCCACGAACCGCGCCAGGGTCCGTTTCAGCTCCGCGCGCTCCCCTTCCATGAGGCGCCGCATGTAGAACGACGGAATCTGGTTGATGCGGCGGATGTTGCGGATCTGGCCCTCGAGGACCGGGTCGGCGGCGGGGCTGAAGAACCCGCTCTCCAGGTTGATGAACCCCGGGTCCTGGGTGTAGGCGCGCTGCACCACCTCCCAGTAGGCCTCGTCCTGGGCCACCTGGACGGGCGTGCGTGCCCCGGCGATGCGCTCCAGATCCCGGCGCGAGACAGCCGCCGAGGCGAAGGTGGGCGCGGTCAGGGCGCCCAGGGCCGCCCCGGCCGCGGCGCGGACGAAGCTGCGTCGGTCGGACATGGAACTCACTCCCCGCTGGGGTGCGTCTTTTCGGTGTCCTGCGCTTCGTCGCAGGATTCCACCCTCTCCCATCCATACACGTCCGCTCCACGGACTCCAAACCCGTCGGGCCG
>JBFYZE010000445.1:0-10511 GCA_041309665.1 Gemmatimonadales bacterium
GTGATGGACGGCCGGCTGGGTCGCCTCCACGGACGATGCTGGGGTCGCTTCTTGAGACGACGCCGCCGCGCCGGCCGTCGCCGCGGGCAGGGTCACCACGCACACAAGGATCGCCGCAGCGGCCCACATCCATCTGCTCGCCGGGCTTCTCAGGCTGTCACGCATGTTGTTGTCCCGTTGAAAGACGCGTCCACCGCACGGCGCCGCCTCCGCCTGGGCCGGCCGGCACCCGGGTGACGCTGCCAAAGGGCAGGGCCCCGGCTACCTCACGACATGGTGGATCAAGAAGTGCCCTTCGATCAGCCAGGGAGGTGGACCGTCGGGGGGCTTGGAGGCAACACACGGTAGGATGGCCGCAAGCCCCCGTCAAGCACGTCCCGCCGCCCGGTGGGACCCTCGCCGTAGCCCGCTCCGCCTTGCCCGGGAGGCGCTGCAGGGGCCATGCTTCCCGGCCGCGCGACGCCACCCCTTGGAGGCTCCTCCGATGACCCATCCGTCCCCTTCCCCTTCCGCTCCGACGGGCACCTTCGCCCGGGTCCTGACCGCCGCCTTCGCGCTGGCCGCCGCCGCCCCCGCAGCGGCCCAGACCCTTCCCACCGCCGACCCGGTGATCAGGGCCATCTGGGCCCAGGGGATGGGCTCGAGCTCCCAGGCTGAGCCGCTGGCCCAGGCGCTCATGGACTCCATCGGCCCCCGCCTCACCGGGAGCCCGGACATGCGGAAGGCCCAGGACTGGCTCCTGGGGCTGTACGGGCGCTGGGGCGTGGAGGCCCGCCGGGAGGACTACGGGACCTGGCTGGGATGGTCCAGGGGCCACACCCATATCGACCTGGTGGCTCCGCGCGTGCGCACGCTCAACGGGATGATGCTCTCCTGGAGCCCCGGCACGAAGGGTCCGGTGGAAGGAGACGTGGTGGTCTTCCCCGAGCTCGCATCCCCCGCCGACCTGGCAGCGTGGGCGCCCACGGCCAAGGGGAAGTTCGTGGCCTACTCCCACTCCGAGCCCACGTGCAGGGCGCCGGAGAGCTGGAGCGCCCTGGCCACCCCGGAGTCGCTGGAGCGCATGACCGCCCTCCAGCAGGCGACCCGCGAGCGTTGGCAGGCGTCCGTCCGCTCAGCAGGAGGCGAGGCGGCGGCAATCGCAGCACTGGAGCAGGCCGGCGCCCTGGGCATCCTCCTGGGGAGCTGGTCGCGGGGGTGGGGCGCGAACAAGATCTTCGACGCCGTCACCACCACCATCCCCTCGGTGCACCTGAGCTGCGAGGACTACGGGCTCGTCCACCGGCTGGCTTCCCGGCACCAGGGGCCTCGCGTGCGCCTGGACGCGCGCTCCGAGTTCCACGGCGAGGTGCCCCAGTCCAACATCCTCGCCGTGCTCCCCGGCACCGAGCTCCCGGACGAGTACGTCCTCCTCACGGCCCACCTGGATTCATGGGAGGGTGGCTCGGGAGCCACGGACAACGGGAGCGGGACCATCATGATGCTCGAGGCCATGCGCATCCTGAAGGAGACGTACCCCAACCCCCGGCGCACCATCATGGTGGCCCATTGGGGCGCCGAGGAGCAGGGGCTGGTGGGATCGGGCGCCTTCGCCGAGGACCACCCGGAGGTGGTGAAGGGACTCCAGGCCGCATTCAACCAGGACAACGGAACCTGGCGCATCGACTTCATCCGCATGCAGGGCTTCGCAGGGGCCGGCGCCAACTTCGGGCGGTGGTTCGGGAAGATCCCCGACGAGATCACACGGCACATCGAACTCGACATCCCCGGGGAGCCCGAGCGCGGAGGATCGGACCACATGTCGTTCATCTGCCGGGGGGTTCCGGGCTTCCGCCTCCAGTCCGACTATCCCGACTACCGGCAATACACGTGGCACACCGAGCTGGACACGTACGACAAGCTCGTCCTGGACGATCTGAGGAGCAACGCGACGCTGGCGGCCATGCTGGGCTACCTGGCCTCGGAGGATCCCGAGCGCGTGCCCAACGAGCAGATCACTCTGCCCGCGGGGCAGACGTGGCCCCGGTGCGGACAGGTGCCCCGGAGCTCGGCGGGGCGGCGCTGAGGGGGGCATGCACTCCACCTTCGCCGTCTACCTCCAGCTCGGCTTCGACCACATCGCCGACCTGCGCGGCTACGACCACATCCTGTTCGTGGTTGCGCTGTCGGCTGGGTACGGGCTCGCGCACTGGCGCCGGCTCCTGGTGCTGGTGACGGCCTTCACCGTGGGGCACTCCCTCACACTGGCCCTGGCAACGCTCCGGCTGGTGTCCGTGAGCTCGGCCTGGGTGGAGTTCCTCATCCCCCTGACCATCGTGGCCACGGGGGTGTTCACCATCGCCGAAGCCACCACGGTCGCCCGGCGCACGCACCACCCGGAGCGGGCACAGAGGGTGAAGTACGCCATGGCGCTCTTCTTCGGCCTCATCCACGGGCTGGGCTTCTCCACCTTCCTGCGGGCCATGCTGGGGGAGGAGGACAGCATCGTCCTCCCCCTGTTCTCCTTCAACGTGGGCCTGGAGATCGGCCAGATCGTCATCCTGACGGCGGTGCTGGCCGTGAGCGCGGGGGTGGTGCGGTGGACGCAGGTCGGCGCCTCCCGCTGGACGCTGGCCCTGTCCGGGGGCACGGCGCTGGCCGCCGCCTGGCTCATGGCCGGTAGGCTCCCGTTCTGAGCGTTACGGGCGGTGGGGCGAGCCACCCCCCTGCGCGGCGGCGCCCGAGTTCCTATTCTTCGCCGATTCCCCCTCCCCCAACACCGAGACAGAAGATGGCGCGCTCCACCCTGCGGCTCCTCGCCGGCTTCTTCTTCGTCGCCGCCCTGGCCCCCGGCCGGGAGGTTCGTGCGCAGCAGTGGCTCCACGACGACGGCTCGAAGACCAACAGGTCCATCTTCCGGGTCATCGACGAGCTCCCCGACCCCAACGACTACCGCAACGCCGCGGGGATGCCCGGGCCGCGCTACTGGCAGCAGCAGGCGGACTACCGGATCAGGGTGTCCCTGGACACCGCCACCCACACCGTCCGGGGCTCGGAGCGTATCACGTACCACAACAACTCCCCGGACGTGCTGCGCTTCCTATGGATCCAGCTCGACCAGAACCAGACCTCCGAGGAGCACAGCCGGTCCCGGGCGGCCCAGGGTGCGCTCCCCCAGCAGATCAGTCCGCAGGCGCGGCGCTTCCTGGGGCTGGGCGGCGGCCCCAACCAGACCGGGTACAACCTGACGCGGGTCCAGCTCGTGCGTCCGGACGGGGCGCTGGCGGACGCCCGCCACCGCATCAACTACACCGTCATGCGCGTGGACCTGGAGACGCCCCTCGCCCCAGGGGGCGTGCAGGAGCTGGAGATCGACTGGCACCACGTGGTCCCCGACGCCGGCCGGGGCGCCAAGGAGCTGGTGAGCGACGGGTGGATCTACGAGAACGCCCAGTGGTTCCCGCGTGTGAGCGTGTACGACGACGTGAACGGATGGCAGACGGACCAATTCATGGGCCGGGGCGAGTTCTACCTGAACTTCGGCGACTACGACGTGGAGATCACGGTGCCGTGGAACCACATCGTGGAGGCCACGGGCGAGCTGCAGAACCCCCAGGACGTGCTCACCCCCACCCAGCGCCAGCGCATGGAGAAGGCCTACACCGGCGAGGAACCGGTCTTCATCGTGGAGGCGGACGAGGTCATGAAGCCCGAGTCCCGCCCGGCGCGGAGCGGGACGCTCACCTGGCACTTCAAGGCCGAGAACGTCCGTGACTTCGCCTGGGCCTCGTCGAAGACGTTCGTGTGGGATGCCGCCGGCTTCCGCTACCGGCCCGACGCGCCGCTGATCAAGGTACACTCCCTGTATCCCCGGGACGCGATGCCCCTGTGGGACAAGGTCTCCACCAGAGCGACGCTGCAGACGCTCAAGACCTACGGCCGCCTGGCCTTCGAGTACCCGTATCCCAAGGCGGCCAACATCAACGGCCCGGTGGGAGGGATGGAGTACCCCATGGTGGCGTACTGCGGCGCGCGCCCCCAGCCCGACGGCACGTACAGCGAGCGCACCGAGCGAGCGCTCATCGGCGTGACCATCCACGAGGTGGGGCACAACTGGTTCCCCATGATCGTCGCCACCGACGAGCGCAAGTGGACGTGGATGGACGAGGGGCTGAACACGTTCCTCCAGTACTACGGCGAGATCGACTACGCGAGGACCTACTGCGGGAAGCAGTGGACGCAGACGGCGGATTGCACCTACCCCTCGGACACCCAGCGCGGGCCGGCGAAGAACATCGTCGCCTACATGCAGGACCCCGATCAGGTCCCCCTCATGACCGAGTCCGACCTCATCCACAAGGACTTCGGCAACAACGGGTACGCCAAGCCTGCCACCGGGCTCGTGATGCTCCGGGAGCACGTCCTGGGGGAGGCGGCCTTCGACGCCGCGTTCCAGTTCTACTCCCAGGGGTGGATGTTCAAGCATCCCCAGCCTGCGGACTTCTTCCGCTCCATGGAGGACGGCTCCGGGGAGAACCTGGCCTGGTTCTGGCGGGGCTGGTTCTACAGCACCCACGCCAACGACCAGTCCATCGGGGACGTCTCGGTGCAGGCCGCCCGGGACCTCACCGGGGGCGACGCCCAGGGGCAGTACTACTACCGCATCAAGGTGGACAATGTCGGCGGGCTCGTGATGCCGCTCGAGATGGAGGTGACCTACGACGACGCCACGAAGGAGCGGAAGAGCTTCCCCGTGGACGTGTGGCGCAACAACGAGTTGACCTTCACCGCGGGCTTCTTCGGGAACAAGACGGTGGTGGAGATCGTCGTGGACCCGGACGAGGCCTACGCTGACGTGGACCGCTCCAACAACACGTGGAAACGGCCCATCACCTGAGAGAGCCGCGGAGGATCCAGTCCCGATGAGCGCGCTGATGCTCGCTCTGTGGATGGCCGTCGCGCCCGGAGGGGGCGCGGCGGCCGCCGCGCCCGCCCACGACCTCCACGGGAGCAACGGCCACGCCGTGGTGGAGGCAAACGTCCTGACCGTTCGGATCCGGTTCTTCCGCGACGACCTGGAAGGGGCGCTGGCCCGGCACGCCGGGCGAGCAGGCTTCCGCATGAGCGCGGAGCCGCAGGTGGAGGCGGCGTTCCTGGCCTACCTCCGGGACCACTTCTCCGTGCAGGTGGGCGGGCGCTCCCTCGGGCCCACGGTGGTGGCGAGCGGGGAGGACGAGCTCGACCGGGAACCGGTGTGGTGGTACGCAGTCCAGTACGAGGCGCCTGCTCCGCTGACCGCGTTCCGGGTGCGCAACACGCTCCTCACCGAGCTCTTCGACGATCAGACCAACATCGTGAAGTTCGTCCACTTCCCCGACGAGAGGCAGCAGACCTACTCCTTCGGCCGGGGGGAGGAGAGCTTCGAGGTGCGGTTCTGACGGGCAGGCAGAGCGCCGGTGACCGATGCCGGCGTGGCCGTGCCGGAGTGGCCCTACGTGCGCGGCGGCGGCGGGTGGGAGGGTCCCTGCTTCACCCGGCTGGCGAAGTACTTCTCGATGGACTGGGCCAGCGCCTCCGGGTCCACCGGCTTCTTCACGAACCCGATGGCGCCCATCGCCCTCACCTTGTCCGGGAGCTTGGGGTCCTCGGAGCCGCTCACCACCACCACCGGGATCGCCTCGGTGAGCGTGGCCGACTTGAGCCGCTCGAGCGTCATGAGCCCGCTCCCGCCGGGCATGACGATGTCCAGGAGCACGATGTCGGGCATGGGCGCCTGCTTGGCGAACATGAGCGCCTGCATGGCGTCGAAGGCCACGACGGTCTTCCATCCCCGCTTCCGGAACACGGCGCTGATGGCCGCGTCCACGATCTTGTCGTCGTCGGCAATGAGGACCTTCATGACGCTCCCGGCGAGGGATCCCTGACCTGACCAGCACCAACATTCACGCCGGGCCCGACCGGGACAAGGGCCATCTCCCGAGGGCGGGGCCGGGGCCAGGGGTCTTTTCGGCGGCGGGAGATCCGTGTAGCGTCCAGGGTCTTCGCCCCGGGTGGGGCCGACTCGCTTCCTCCCTTTCACAGATCTGGTCGTGCTGACTCGCACGGGCGGTTACGCCCTCCACGCGGCCCTGGCCATCGCGGAGATGGGCGCCGACGGGCGTCCCGTCCGCGCCCACGAGGTCGCCGAGGCGCTGTCCCTCCCCGCAAACTATCTGGCCAAGATCCTCCAGTCCCTGGCGCGCTCCGGCGTCCTCCTCTCCGAGCGGGGCCGCAACGGGGGGTTCCGCCTGGCCCGCGACCCGGCGCAGGTGAAGCTCATCGACGTGGTGGAGGGGTTCGACGACCTGGGCCGGGAGCGGCAGTGTCTCCTCGGCCGCGGCCTCTGCCAGGAGGTGGGCGGGTGCCCGGCCCACAAGGAGTGGAGGCAGGCCAGCGCCCCCGCCTTCAGGTTCTTCGAGAGCAGGACGCTGGCCGACCTGATGGCCAAGCCGGAGGACCCGTCCTCCCGGTCCGGCTAGAAGTCCATGCGCCGGAAGCGGCGCAGCGCCAGCGCGTAGGGGAGCGCCACCCACGCCGCGAGCGACGCTCCGGCGCCGGCGATCCCCCACCTCCCGCCGAAGAAGTCCTGGAAGACGGCGCCCGTGTAGCCCAGGAGCGCCGAGGCGTCCAGGGCCATGAGGACCATCACCCGGGCCAGGTCCACGGGGTTCAGCACCATGGCCGCGAGCATGGGCCGCTCCAGCGGATACGCGGCGAGGGTGTGGCTGGCCAGGAGCACCACGCCGTCGTAGACCAGCGTGACCGCGAGCCAGAGGACCAGCGCGGCGGCGAGCCCCCGCGCCGCGTCCCCGAGGGTGAACGCGACGACGGAGCCCAGCGCCGTGAAGACGGCGGTGAGGAGCACGCCGGACGCCAACAGGAGGGCCACCGATGCGGGCGCCTGCCGCACGCCGCCCAGCACCATCAGGGGGAGGCCCACCCCGAGGAGGAACATCCCGGCCAGGGGAAGGGTCATGCCCAGATAGAGCCCCCGGAAGAGGTCCTTCCGGCCCACGGGGTGGGAGAGAAGCAACTCGGTGAACGCGCGCCCGTCGTAGAGGAACACTGTGGACACGAGCAGGCTCACCAGGGGCACGGCCAGGAGGACGATGTTGGCCAGCGACGGGAGGGCGCGCTCGACGCCGCCCCCTAGACGCACCAGTCCCAGCGTTGCGGCGAAGAAGAAGACGCCGTACCCCAGCAGGACTTTCCCCCGGAGCACGTTGCGCACCTGGTAGCGCAACACCTTCACCGTGGCGCCCATCAGGCCACTCCTTGGAGGATCAGGTGTGCGATGGCTCCCTCGAGATCCCCCTGGCCGGTGGCCGCCAGGAGCCCGGCCACCTCACCCTCGAAGCGCACCACGCCTTCCAGCAGGAATACCACGTCGTCGGCCATGGTCTGGAGTTGGCCCAGTTCGTGGGAGGTGAGGAGCACGGTGCACCCCCGGTCCCGCTCCGTGCGGACCCGGTCCTTCAGGACCCGGGCGGCCACGGGGTCGAGGCCGGCCGTGGGCTCGTCCAGAACGAGGACCCGCGCGCCGTAGCGGAGCGCCAGGGATGCGTTGAGCTTCTGCCGGTTTCCTCCCGACAGGGTGCGGAACGGCTTGTCCATCTCGGCACGCAGGGCGAATGCGTCCAGGAGCGTCTCGTCGCCCGGCTCCCCCGAGTCACGTAGGTCGTCGAGCATGGCGGTGAGCTCCCAACCGGTGAGGTTCTCCGGGAAGCGGGGGAGCTGGGGCATGTAGCCGATGTCACGGCGGTACCCGGCCTCTCCGTTCACCTTCGCCTCCCCGAGCGTCACCGTCCCTTCGTCGGGGCGCACGAGCCCCAGGATCATCTTGAGGAGCGTGGTCTTGCCCGCGCCGTTGGGTCCCAGGAGCGCGGTGACGCGGCCGGGGCGGAAGCACACGTCCACGTCCTGGAGCACCTGGAGGGGACCGAAGCGCTTGCTGATCCCCCGGGCTCGCACCCAGAGGGGGGTTTCGCCCAGGTCCCGGAGGGGGCGGGGCTCGGTCATCGGGGGCCCCAAGCGGTGGGGTGGCGGCGCAGCGCGGGGCTGGCGTCCACCAGGTTGTCGGGGGTGAGCATGGGGAGGACCTCCTCGGCCAGGTCCAGGAGCCCCACCAGGAGGCTGCGCTGCAGGACCAGGGCGGGCTGGTTCTGGGCCACGATCAGGGAGAAGAGCCGCACCGGGCGGAAGGGGACGTCGCCCACGCCGTCCCGGTCACGGTCGTAGCCCCTGTACCGGTCCCAGTAGTTGCCGTCGAAGGAGCTGTAGGCACGCCGGCTGTTCGTGGACACATCGAAGGTGTTGGTGACGAAGTTGTTGCCCAGGAACGAGCTCCCGTCCGAGTTGGCCAGCACTTTGACGGCCCAGCCGTTGGACACGAAGTCGTTCCCCTCCACCGTGACCCGGTTGGCCCCCTCCGCGTGGAGACCCACGCTGTTGTCGCGGAACCTGTTCCCCACGATGCGCGAGTCGGTGATGTCCTTGAGGAGGAGGCCGAAGGACGTCGTGCCCCGGTTCTCGTGGAAGTCGTTCCCCTCCATGAGGACGTTCTTCGTGTACATCACCGCCACCCCGGCCCCGTTGCGCTCGAAGGTGTTCCCCACGTAGTCGCACCGGTCGGAGAACATGAAGTGGAGCCCGTAGCGCAGGTTCCCCCGGCTCAGGTTTCCCTCCACCCGGCTGTCCTGGACGAACTCGAAGTAGACCCCGTCCCTGTGCCCCTCGATGGTGTTGCCCAGGATGGTGACGCGTGTCGAGTACCAGAGGTGGATCCCGTTGCCCGCTCTGGTCTCACTCGCCGCCTGGGTCTTGAAGACGTTGTTCTTCACGAGGCAGTCCCCCGTGTTGGCCAGGTAGACGCCGAAGAAGGTGAATTCGAAGCGGTTGGCCTCGATACGGCAGAAGCGGGCCTTGTCCACCTTCACCGCGGCGCGGTCCTCGGTGAAGCTGATCCCGGTGTCGCGGAAGGTGAGCCCCTGCACCGTGACCGAGTCGGCCACGACCAGGAGGAGCCCGTTCACGCCCTTCCCGTCCAGCACCGCGCCGCCGCGCCCGAGGAGAGTGAGCGGGCGGTCCACCGTCACGGTGCCCTCGGCGTACACGCCGGGCTCCACCACCACGGTGTCGTGGGGCCGGGCCGCGGCCACCGCCGCCGCCACGCTCGTGTACGGACCCGCCGGCGACACCCGGGGCATCGCGTGTGCCTGGGCGGCGGCGTGGTGGGACAGGGCGACGGTGGCGACGGTCACGGCGACGACGAGTCGGAGCATGGAGGACGGCATCAATGGCCGGCGTGCGGGGCGGAGGCCGGGGACGCGCCGGGCGGGACCATCGTCTCCGAGTGACCGCCGTGCATCCCCTGCCCCATCCCGTGCTGTGGCCGCCCCTCGGGCCATTTCTCGGCCACGAACGCGCGCACCCCGTCCCAGTCGAGCGCCGAGCCGCCGAAGGCTGTGACCGCTCCGTCCCGGTCCTCGGGGCGAGCGAAGGCCGTCAGCCCGAGGCCCATGGGGGACTGGAGCGTAGGGCTGACGAGGAATAGCGCCTCCTCCGCGCGGATGAGCTCCGGCGCGCTGGAGAAGTCGGTCACCCAGAGCGAATGGACGGTGGCTGGATCCTCGAGCGCGTCCACCCACGCCGCCAGGCACTCGATGGAGTCGAACGTGTAGGCCCGCCCCGTTTCCGTCACCGCCTCGGCCCCGTGCTTCTCGTCGGCCAACGACATGCGGCAGTGCTCGCAGGTGTCTGTCCCGTAGGCGATGGGGCGCGGCTGGGGGTCGGAGCATGAAGCGGCCGTGAGCGTGGCGCCCAGGGCCAGTGCGGCGAGGGCCTGCGCCGAGGAGGAGGCACCAGGGGACGAGATGGAGGGGCCGCCGGCTCCGCCCGTCCCGCTCCGTTCCCGCCGCCCGCGCCGGAGCTCGCCGACCGCAACGAGGGAGAAGACGCCCCCCGCGACGATCATGATCCACCCGCCCGAGCCCGGCCACGAGTGGGCCTTGAAGTTGAGGATCTGCTTCGAGCCGATGAGCGGCGGCTGATAGCTCATCCCAGGGATCTTTATGATGGCGTTCTCATCGTCCAGGTTGTGGCCGTAGTCGTAGTTCCACATCCAGAAGTCCACCATCCCCGCCACCGCGAACGCCAGGAAGAGGCCGGTGAACGCGTAGAGCGCCTTGCGGCGCCCCACCGCAGCGGCGAGCGCCCCGAGGCCCATGAAGACGCCGATGAGCACGGGCATGATGCGCAACTCGGGGATGGACTCGGGCTCGATGCGCTTCATGCCGATGTAGTGGTTCAGGTTGTTGATGTTGTTCAGGTCGTGCTTCTTGACCCCTTCGATGGTGTTGATGCGGATCACCATCCCGAGCCCCTCGGGGTACTGCGGGGCCTCCAGGTTGATGCGCCACACCGGGAGCACGTAGACCAGTCCCAGGGCCAGGGCGGCCACCAGGAGCAGGATCCGGCTTCCCTTCGTCATCATG
>JBFYZE010000446.1:0-9976 GCA_041309665.1 Gemmatimonadales bacterium
CTCTCGTCGCCGCGGTCTCGGTGGTCCTGGTGGCGTGGGTGGGGAGGGAGCGGTACCGGCCCATCACCACGGGGACCGAGGCGCCCGACTTCACCGCCGTGGACATGCAAGGCCGGGAGGCGAGGCTCTCCGACTACAGGGGGAAGGTCGTCCTCCTGAACGTGTGGGCCACCTGGTGCCCGCCCTGCCGCGAGGAGATGCCCTCGATGCAGCGCCTGTACCAGGCCATGGAGGGAGAGGACTTCCAGATCCTGGCGGTGAGCATCGACGCCCGGGCGGGCGAGCAGGACCCCTTCGGACGGGACGGCGGGGACCTGGCGGCGTTCGTCCGGGAGATGGGGCTCACCTTCACCATCCTCCACGACCCCGAGGGGCGCATCCAGGCGACGTACCAGACCACGGGCGTCCCGGAGACCTTCCTCATCGGACGCGACGGCCTCATCTACAAGAAGGTGGCCGGCGGCACCGCTTGGGACGCACCGGAGAACCAGGAGCTGGTGCGCCGACTCCTCGGCGAGTAGCGCGCCGTGGCCTTCACCCCCCGCTCCCTGGTCCACAACTGGCGGCTGAAGCTGTCGGCCCTCGGCCTCGCCGTGCTCCTCTGGGCCCTGATCCAGTCCGAGCCCCGGGAATCCCAGACCGTTGGATCGGTGCCGGTGGTGATCGACGTGGCCGACACCGCCTGGACGGTGGCGGGCGAGGTGCAGCCCGGCGAGGTCGAGCTCCGCCTGAGCGGCTCCACCGGTGAGATCATCCGCCTCAGCCGGGCCGGGACCGTGCTGCGCATCCCCATCGCGCACGTGGGCTCCCGGGACACGCTCGTCACGCTGCGCCGCGACTGGGTGGCCCTGGGGGAGGGGAGTGGCCTTTCCGTCGAGTCCGTCTACCCTTCCGCCGTGCGCGTCCACTTCGAGCCCGCCGTGGCCCGGATGGTGCCCATCGCGCTGCGCACCACCGGCTCGCTCCCGTCGGGCCTGGCGCTGGCCAGCCCGATCGGGGTCACCCCCCAGCTGGCCCGGGTGCGCGGGCCCTCGGAGCGCGTGGAGACCCTGGACTCCGTGCTGCTCCGACCGCTGCAGCTTCGCGAGGTCCGGGGCTCGGGCGTGGTGGAGCTGGCCATGGATTCGGTGGGCCTCGCCGGCCTGCACGTGTCGCCGGCGACGGTCACCGTGGGGATCCGCGTGGAGGAGCGCCTCGAGCGCACGCTGAGCGGCATCGAGGTCCAGGCCCAGGCGGGGTACGGGCGCTCCGCGCTCACGGTCACGCCGGCGTCGGTGGATGTGGTCCTCGTGGGTGCGCGTACGCTGCTCACGGCGGTGGACCCCCAGGACGTGCATGCCTGGGTGGACCCCGAGCTCCTGCGGGACATGGCCCCCGGCGAGGAGCGCCGCGTCCACTACCGCGTGGAGGGGATCCCGCCGCTGGTGGCGTTGGACCTTCTCCAGGAGTTCGTGGTCGTGCGCCGCGCGCCCGAAGCGCCGCCGGAGGGACCATGACCGACGGCCTGCCCCGCCCGCTGGTGCTGGGCGTCGAGACTTCCTGCGACGAGACCTCGGCGGCGGTGCTGGACGGTCGTAACTGCCTCCTTGGCCACGTCATCCTCTCCCAGGACGTCCACGAAGTGTTCGGTGGCGTGGTCCCCGAACTGGCGGCCCGAGCCCACCTGCAGAAGATCGACGCCGTGGTCCACGAGGCGCTGGAGAAATCCGGGGTGCGCCTGGACCAGGTGGACGTCTTCGGGGTTACCGCCGGCCCGGGGCTCATCGGGGCGCTCCTGGTGGGGGTGTGCTGGACCAAGGCCGCGGCCTTCGCGCTGGGCAGGCCGGTGGTGGCGGTCCACCACATGGAGGCGCACCTCTTCGGGCCGGTCCTCGAGAATCCGGAAGCCGTGCCCCCCTTCGTCGGCCTCCTCGTGTCGGGCGGGCACACCCTGCTCCTGCACGCCGAGGCCTGGGGGCGCTACACGCTCCTGGGAGAGACCCGTGACGACGCCGCGGGCGAGGCCTTCGACAAGGTCGCCAAGCTCCTCGGGCTCCCCTACCCGGGAGGCCCCCACGTGGAGAAGGCGGCCCGCTCGGGCGACCCGGTCCGGCACCGGCTCCCCCGCCCCATGCTCCGCCGCAACCAGACGCCGGACGACCCCGACTACTACGATTTCTCGTTCAGCGGGTTGAAGACGGCGGTGGTGGAGGTGGCACGGGAGCTGGGGGAGCGGGGCGCGCTCCTCGCGGAGAGGGACCATGTGGCTGCCGGGTTCCAGGCGGCGGCGCTGGACGTCCTCGCTTCGAAGACCATGAGGGCGGTGGAGCAGACCGGCTGTGCGAGGGTGCTCCTGGGCGGTGGCGTGAGCGCCAACCGCGCGCTGCGCGAGGAGCTCGCGCGTCGGCTGGGGCCCTCGGGGAAGCTGTTCCACGCTTCCCCCCGGCTCTCCCTGGACAACGGGGCCATGGTGGCCCGCGCCGCCCGATTCCGCTACGACCTGGGCCAGGTGGCCGAGCCCGAGACCACCGCGGCTGCCGACCTCCCCTTTCCCGGCCTCGGCCGGCGCACCGCCTGAGCGGAGCCTTCCATGTATCCCATCCTGTTCGAGCTCCCCGAGTGGATCCCCCTCCTCGGCGGCGAGCCCATCACCTCGTTCGGGGTGATGATGCTCCTGTCCTTCCTCACCGCGGGGTACATCCTGCGCGCGGAGCTGCGGCGGAAGGGGCACGATCCCGAGAAGGCCTGGGACATGGTCTTCATGGCGGTGATCGGCGGGATCCTGGGGGCCAAGATCTACTACATGCTCCTGAACTTCGACCGGCTCGTGGCCGACCCCATGTCCCTCATCCTCGCCCGGGGCGGGCTGGTCTGGTACGGGGGCTTCATGCTGGCGTCCGCCCTCGTGCTCTGGGAGGTGCGGCGCAGCAAGCTCCCCATGGGCGACGCGGTGGACGCCGCCGCCCCCGCGCTGGCGCTGGCCTACGCCGTCGGGCGCATCGGGTGCTTCCTGGTGGGCGACGACTGGGGCCGCCCCACCGGCTCCTGGGTGGGGATCCGCTTCCCCCAAGGCTCGCCGCCCACCCGCGTAGACATCATCGAGCGCGACTTCGGCATCACGGTGGACCCCGCGCTGGTGGAGCGCTACGGCAACGTGGTTCCCGTCCACCCCACCCAGCTCTACGAGGTGGCCCTGTCCACGCTCATCTTCCTCGTGCTGTGGCGGCTGCGGGGGCGCGCGTGGAGGCCGGGGCGGCTCTTCATGCTCTGGCTCGTGCTTGCGGGGCTGGAGCGCTTCGTGGTGGAGTTCTTCCGGGCCAAGGACGACCGCTTCTTCGGCGTGCTCACCCTGGCCCAGGTGATCAGCCTGGCCATCGTGGCCGGCGGCGCGGCGGGTATGATGCACTTCCGCGGCACGGGCAGGGCGGCCGCGCGCTAGCAGCACCATGGTCATCCTCCACGCCTCCGATCTTCAGACGGGCCGCCCGTTCCGGGCGTGGGTTGGGGAGGACCTCGTGGCGCTGGCCCACGCCCTGCGGCCGGACCTGGTCGTCATCGCCGGGGACCTCACCCAACGCGCCAAGGTCCGGGAGTACGGCGCGGTGCGCTTGCTCCTGGACCGGCTGGCCCCCCTCCCGGTTGTGGTGACGCCGGGGAACCACGACGTGCCGCTCTACCGGGTGTGGGAGCGCTTGCTGGCCCCGTACCGGAACTGGCGCCGCTTCATCGCCCCGCGGCTGGACTCGGTGACTCGCGTCGCCGGCGCCACCGTGGTGGCGCTCAACTCCTCGGCGCCGCGCCGCGCCATCGTGGCGGGACGCCTGCGTGCCCGGCAGCTGGAGCTGGCCCGGCACGCCTTCGCATCGGCGCCCGCGGGCGATGCCCGGGTGGTGGTCGTGCACCACCACTTCGTGCCCACCCCCGACGGCCTGGGCGGGCGCCCGCTCCCCGGGGCGCGGCGGCTCCTGGAGGCCTTCGAGGGGATGGGGGTGGAGCTCATCCTGGGCGGCCACGTGCACCAGACGCACCTGTCCACGTCCCGGGCGCTGGTGGCCGGAGCGGGGCCGGGGATCCCCCTGGTCGCGTGCGGCACCACCACCTCGTCGCGCGGGCGGGGCCCGGAGGCCGGCCTGAACACGCTGAACGTGGTCCGCCTGGATGCGGCCATGGTGCGGGTGGAGACGCGCCGCCACCGCGAGGGGGAGGGCTTCGTCCCCGCGGCCGAGCGCGCCTTCCCGCGCCCCGGAGCCGGCGCGGGCAGGGAGGCGAGGGCATGAGCGCCCGCTGGATCCGGACCTCGCCGGAACGGCGCGACGACGTCGCCGCAGCGCTGGTGGCGGGCGCCCTCGCCGTGGGCGTGGGTCTGGCTGCCTTCTGGATCACCCGCCTCTTCCTGGCCCGGGAACGGCTCCCGGAGGCGCCGGCGGTGCGCCCGCGGAGCCGGTCCGGCGAAGCGCCGGAGGGGCCCGCGTGAGGCGCGCCTGGGCGGCGCCCGGAATCGCCCTGGCGGGCGGCCTCGCCCTGCTCTGGGCGCTGGGGGCCGCTCCGGTGGGCCTGGCGGGCCAGACCGGGCGCTCCGAGGTCACCGCGGTCCGCTTCAGGGGCAACGAGACGTTCCCCTCCGACTCCCTGGCCAGGGCCATCGTCACGCGCCCGACGGAGTGCCGCTCGGCGCTCTTCCAACCCTTCTGCTGGGCGGGCGCGGACTTCGCCATCCAGAGGGCCTGGCTCCCGCGCCGGGATTTCCTGCTGGACCCCATCCGCCTCAAGGTCTGGTACCAGCAGCGGGGGTACAGGGAGGCCAACATCGACACCGAGACCAGCGTCCGGCAGGACGGGAAGGTCGCGGTGACGTTCCTCGTGGAGGAGGGACGTCCGGTGCGGGTGGACGCGCTGGAGTTCGTCGGCACGGACGAGTTGGCGGCGTCCGACCTGCTGCGCGACCTCCCCTTGCGGAAGGGGGCCCCCCTGAGCGTCATCGCCATGGACGCCACCCGGGACACGCTGACCCGACGCCTCACCAACCAGGGCTACGCCCACGCCGAGGTGCTGCGCTCGTTCCGCATCCCCTCGGACGATCCCTACGCGGCGGTGGTGACCTTCGACCTGGCTGCCGGCCGGCTGAGCCGGTACGGCCACGTGAGCATCGAGGGGCAGGAGGAGCTGAGCGTCTCCACCGTGCTGCGCACCGTCCAATTCAGGTCCGGGGACGTGTACCGGGCGAGCCAGCTCCAGGACGCGCAGGCGCGCCTCTTCGGGCTCGAGCTCATCCGGAGCGCCTCGGTGACCCCGGACTTCGAGTCCGGGCCCGACTCGGTTATCCCGGTGGCGGTGCGGGTCCAGGAAGGCGACCTCCGACGGGTCCGTGCCGGCGCCGGCTGGAGCTCCTCGGAGTGCATGGACGTGGACGCCCGCTGGGTTCACAGGAACTTCCTGGGCGGCGGCCGCCGCGTGCAGGTGCGGGGGCGGGTGTCCAACATCCTGGCCCGGGACTTCCGCGACCTCCTGTGCTGGGATCAGAGCGGGAGCCCCGAGTTCACCAGCCTGAACTGGATCGCCTCGGTGGACTTCGCCCAGCCCTGGATCTTCTCCACGCGCAACGCCTTCCAGGCCTCGCTCTACGCGGAGCGCCAGAGCCTCCCCGACGTCTTCGTGCGCGAGGCGGTGGGCCTCTCCTTCGCGCTCACGCGCGCCGTCCGCGCACGCACCTCCCTCACCCTCTCGTACCGGCCCGAGCTCTCCCGCCTGGACGCGGCGGAGATCTTGTTCTGCACCAGCTTCCTGGTGTGCACCCCCGAGGACATCTCCGTCCTCCAGGCGGCCAACTGGCTCGCGCCCGCGGGGCTCACGCTCACGCGCAACGCCACCAACAACGTACTGAACCCGTCCCGCGGATACTCGCTGCTGGCGGACGTGGAGCACGGGGACCGCTTCACGGGCTCGGCGTTCACCTACACCCGGCTGCAGGGCGACGTGGCGCGCTTCACCCGTCTCCCCGGCGGGAGCATTCTGGCGGGTAGGGTGCGGCTCGGGTGGGTGTCGGGCGGATCGTTCCGCGGGGACCTGGAGGGCGATGCCCAGGTGGACATCGTGCATCCGCAGAGACGCTTCTTCGCCGGCGGCGCCAACTCGGTGCGCGGCTACCCCCAGAGCCGACTCGGGCCTCGCGTCCTCACCACGGACGTGGAGAACCTGCTCCAGCCCCGCTCGCAGGACCCGTCGGAGCGGGGCGGAGCGGGGTGCTCGCCCGAGTCCATCGTGGACCTGTCGTGCGACGCCTCGCCGCTGGGCGACCGGGGATTCCAGGCGCGCCCCACCGGAGGCACCACCGTGGTGGAGGGGAGCCTGGAGGCGCGCATTCCCCTCTCGGCCACGATCCAGGGCGCCCTCTTCACCGACGTGGGCCAGGTCTGGAATACCGGGGCCGATGTGGATCCCGCCGAGCTGCGCTTCACACCGGGCTTCGGGATCCGGTACCTGAGCCCCATCGGCCCGCTGCGCGTGGATTTCGCGTACCGCTTCGCCGGGGGGGAGTCCCTCACCGTCATCACGAATGGCGTGCGGCCTTTCGACGCGGGGACCGACGATCCCGACGAGCGGATCCGCGTGGCCGGCGAGCAGATCCCGTGGATGGTCTCCCGGGCGCTGGCCGCCCTGTCGCCCCGGGTCCTCTACGACGTCTCGCCCGCCTCGTCGCTGCAGCGCTGGCAGATCCACATCTCCATCGGACAGGCCTTCTGACCATGGAGCAGACCCCCCTTCGCGAGGAAGCGCCCGTGCCGGGCACGGGCGAGCCCCCGCGGCGGCGTCGCCCCCGCCGACGGTGGGGGAGGAGGTTCCTGCTCGGCCTGTTCGTCCTGGGGGTGGCGCTGGGAGTGGCGGGCAACGCGCTGGTGAGGTCAGGCCCGGGCCAGCGCTTCGTGCTGGACGCCGTGCTGGGGCGGGTGCAGGGGGCGCTGGCCGGGTCCCTCACGGTGGACTCCATCCACAGCCGCAGCCTGCTCGGCGCGGCCATGTTGGTGGGGGTGAGGCTCGACGCGGCCGGGGGGCGGCGCTTCATGGAGGCCGATTCCGTGGAGGTCCGCTACTCGGTGTTCAGCCTGTTCGGAGCGCCACCCCGGGTTGCGGCCGTCACCCTGTACGGCCCCCGCGTGGAGATCAGCCGGTACCACGGAGAGGAGGAGGCCAATGTCGAGGGCCTCGTCGCTCCGCGCCCCGCCACCGCGGACACCGTCCCGGGCCGGGGGCTCGCCCTGGAGTCCATCCGCGTGGTGGGCGGCCACCTCGACGTGCTCACGCCCTTGGAGGGGGAAGCGCCGCCCCGCATTCCCGTGGTGCAGGCGCCGGACAGCTCCGGGCCGCTCCGCCGGCTCACCCTGGAGGGGGTGAACCTGGAGCTGGAGGACGTCCGGCTCGGAGGCGCGGGGGGGCAGCTCCTCACCGGGCACCTTGCCGACCTGGCCATGGACGTGTGGGTCCTGGACCGCCCTCTCGCCGTCACCCACGCCGAAGGGGCGGTGCGGTTCGGCCCCGCCGGCCTGGAGCTCCAGGGTGCCTCATTCCGCTTTCCCTCCTCCGACTTCGAGGGGTCGCTCGCGCTGGGTCCCTCGGCGGAGGGCGACGCGCCGTGGGGCTTCTTCATGGAGCTCCGCCCGCAGGGACCCGCGTCGCTGGCCGACCTGGCGTGGCTCGACGAGCGCGTTCCCGAGGGCGTCTTCCGGGGAGAGCTGGGCATCTCCGTCCTGGAAGGGTTGGAGGTGGACTTCCAGGACGTGCGGGTGGAGACCGAATCCAGCCGGCTGACCCTCGACGGCGTCGTCGGCGTGGACGGCGGCCTCCTCCTCCAGGACCTCGATATCCAGGCTGCCCCCCTCGATCTGCCCCTCCTGGATCCCTGGCTCGAAGCCGACCTCCCCTTCGCCGGGTGGCTCAGCGGTTCGCTGCGCCTGAGCGGATCCGCGGAGGCGCTGGACGCCCAGGGCCGCGTGACGCTGGTGCCGCAGGGGATGGGCGGCGGGCCCACTACGGCCGACGTGAGCGGGACCGTGCACCTGGGCGACGACCCGGGCGCCACCAACCTGCGGGTGGTGCTGGACCCGCTGAACCTCGAGCTCGTGCGCTCGCTGCGTCCCGCGCTGCTCCTGGAGGGGCCGGCCCGCGCGGAGGTGGACGCCTCCGGCCGGCTGGCCGAGGGGATCCGCTTCGTGGCCGACCTGGGACACGGGAGCGACGAGGGCGCGTCCCACGTCGTGCTCTCGGGCTCGGCGCGCCGGGCCGACGCCGAGGGATGGGTCCTGGACGTTCACGGCGAGCTCGCCCCCCTCTCCTTCGCCCTGCTCCACCAGCTCGCGCCGGCGGTCTCCGCCGAGGGCGCCGTCTCGGGGCCGGTGCAGGTCGTTGGCTCCCTCGGTGACCTCCGCGTCACCGGCCAGCTGGCGACCTCGGAGGGGACGGTCGCGGTGGACAGCCGCATGGACCTGGCGAACCCCTCGGGCCGGTATCGTCTGGAGGCCGACGCCCAGGGGCTGGCGCTCTCCGGCCTCGTGGAGGGGCTCCCCCACCCCTCCTTGTGGACGGGCAGGCTGGAGCTGGAGGGGCGCGGCCTGCAGCTCGACTCCATGGAGGCCTCCGCGTTCCTGGACGCCCGGGGGTCCAGGGTGGGTGGGCTCCTCGTGGACACGCTGGCTGCCCGGGGGCGGATCGCGGGGGGCGTGCTCATGCTGGACACCCTCTCGGGGCGCCTGGGCGGGTTCGACGTGACCGGCTCGGGGACGCTCGGCGTGGCCCATGGGAGCGCTGGCGAGGCGACCGTGGCCTTCCGCACCGCCGACCTGGTGGGCCTCCGCCCCCTCTTCATGGGTGAGACCGTGCTGGCCCGGGACACCCTCTCGGTGCTGGAGAGGGAGCTGCTCCGCCTCCAGGGCGTGGATGCCGACACCCTTCCCCTCCTCGCGGACGTGGCGGTCTCGGGGACGATGGAGGGTGAGGTGAAGCTCACCGGGAGCCTGTCCGCCCTCGATCTGGCGGGTAGCCTCCGCGTGCGGGACGGCGTGTACGGGGGGGACCGTTTGGGCTACGCGGACGTCCACGTGGACGCCCGGGACCTGACCGGGCCGGAGCGCAGCGTGGCGCTGCGCCTCGACGCCGGCGGCGTGACGGCCTACGGCCGGAGGCTCGGGGACGTGCAGGCCGACGTGCGCCTGCAGGGGAGGTCCGGCGAGGGGACGGTGAGCACCGTGCGCTCCAGCGGTGAGCGCTTCACCCTCGGCGGAGCCTTCGCCCTGGACTCCGTGGGGGGTGGCGACGTGCGGTTGGACGAGGCGACGCTCCAGGTGGACGCCCGCGCGTGGCAGCTCGTCCGCCCCGGACAGGTCCGTTGGGACTCGGCCTCGGTGACGTTCGACGACGTCGAGATGGGGAGGGTGGCGGGAGGGGAGCGCGACGAGGGAGCCCCCATGCGCCTGCGGGCGTCCGGGACGCTGGCCTGGGCCGGGGAGTCGGACTTCCGCGTGACGGCGGAGGGCGTCCGCCTGGACTACCTGGTCAGGCTGGCCCAGCTCCAGGACCTCTCCGTCGGCGGGACCCTCGACCTCTCCCTCTCCGTCACCGGGCCCGCCGCGGCCCCCGCCATCCAGGGCTCCTTCGACGTGGCCGAGCCCCGGTACGGGGATCTCGTTCTCACGACGATCCACGGGGAGCTGGAATACGCGGACCGGGAAGCCCGCGTGCAGCTCACCGCCAGCGACGGGTCCCGGAGCGTCCTCCTTGCCGAGGGCGCAGTGCCGGTGGACCTCGCTCTGCGGCCCGAGGGGCGGCGGATCGTGGCCCGTCCCATGGACGTCCGCGTCCGCGCCGATAGCCTCCGGGCGTCGGTCGCGCTGCGCTATCTCGACTTCCTGGAGGGCGTGCAGGGCTCGGTGTCCGGCGACTTCCGCATCCGTGGGGCCCTGGACCGCCCGGAGCCCACCGGGGTGCTCAGCCTGCAGGGCGCAGCGTG
>JBFYZE010000447.1:0-9212 GCA_041309665.1 Gemmatimonadales bacterium
CCGCATCCGCCCGGGGATGTTCCTGGTGTCGCGCACCATGCACGGCGCCTACTACGAGCCGGGGGGCGGCGCCTTCCCGGGCGAGGTCGGCCCCTTCTGGATCGAGGGCGCCGAGCCTGGCGACATGCTGGTGGTGGAGATCCTGAAGGTGAGGCCCAACCATCCACTGGCCGCCTCCCAGATCTCCTCGGGCCTGGGCGGGCTCTCCGCCGATCCCCGCTCGCCCATGCTCAACGATCCGGTCCCGCGCCGGCGCTACGAGTGGGCGCTGGACCTGGAGAAGATGACGGGGACGATCAAGCTCCCCGACAGCCAGGTGAAGGAGATGACCATCGAGCTCAAGCCCATGCTCGGCCGGGTGGCAGTGGCGCCGGCAGGCGCCGAAGCGTTCAGCGGCATGTGGCCCGGGAACTTCGGCGGCAACATGGACGCCCCCGAGATCCGGGAAGGCGCCACCGTGTACCTCCCCGTCTTCCACGAGGGCGCCCACTTCTACTTCGGCGACGGGCACGCCCGCCAGGGCCATGGCGAGCTCAACGGGAGCGGGCTGGAGACGTCCATGGACGTTGCCTTCAAGATCGACCTGGTGAAGGACAAGCGCATCGAGTGGCCGCGCATCGAGGACGCCGACTACATCATGGTGGCGGGGAGCGCCCGGCCCCTCATCGACGCGCTGCGCATCGCCCATATCGACCTCATCAAGTGGCTGGAAGCCGACTACGGCTTCAACCGCTGGGACGCGTACCAGCTCCTGGGCCAGCTCGCCGAGATGACCGTGGCCAACGTGGTGGACCCCAATTACACGGTGGTGGCGAAGTTCCCGAAGAAGTACCTGCCGCCGAAGGTGGCACGCTGACATGGCAGCAGGAGATCGCTTCGACGATCCGATGGTCTTCCCGAGCCAGGCCACGTTCCGGACCTGGCTCGGGAAGCATCACGCCCGCGTGTCGGAGCTCTGGGTGGGCTTCTACAACAAGGCCTCCGGCAAGCGCGCGATGACCTACCCCGAGGCCGTGGACGAGGCGCTCTGCTGGGGGTGGATCGACGGGGTCAAGAAGAACGTGGACGGCGAGCGCTACACGAACCGCTTCACGCCGCGGAAGGCCGTGAGCAAGTGGAGCGACGTGAACCTGCGCCGCTACGCCGAGCTGGACGTGGCGGGCCGCATCGCCGCGCCGGGGAAGGCGGCCTTCGCGCGCTTCGACCCCTCCAAGCACCGCGCGTACTCCTTCGAGGCGCGCCCCGAGGCATTCCCGCCCGAGCTGGAGGGGGAGTTCCGCCGCCATCGCCGCGCGTGGGCGTTCTTCACGGCGCAGCCGCCCGGGTACCGGCGCACGGCCATTCACTGGATATCGAGCGCCAAGCGGCCGGAAACCCGGCTGCGCCGTCTGGGCCAGCTGGTACGCGTGTCGGCGGCGGGGGAGCGGCTCCCGCAGATCGCGGGCCCGCCGTCCCTTGCGCGTCCTCCCCGCCAGAAGTAGACCCAACCCAGGCCGCCCGGTTCGCGGCCGCGTCCATCCGAGCAGGGAGCCACCATGTCCCGCAGGACCCATGCGCTCCGGCGCATCACCTGGGGGCTCGCCGTCGCCGTCCTGGCGACGCCCGTCCTCGCCCAGGCCCAGCAGCGCATCGACGAGGAATACACCCGCCTCATCAAGCAGCACCTCCAGGATCCCCGCATCACCACCGAGTTGGTGGATCACCTGCCCGCGTCCGAGACGGTGCCTACTCCGCTGAAGTTCCACGGCCGCATCGTCGGCACTCCCGGCGAGCTCACCTACGCCGCCGACATCCACCGGTACCTCAAGGCCATCGACGAGGCCTCCCCCCGGGCCACGGTCTGGTCCCTGGGCACGAGCGAGGAAGGCCGCGAGATGATCGTCATGGCCATCGCCGACGAGGCGACCATCGCGAACATCGAAGCCTACAAGGGCTATCTGGACGAGCTCACCGATCCACGGGCCACCTCCGAGGAGCGCGCCCGCGCCCTCATCGGCGGCGTGGCCAAGCCCGTCTATTGGGTCACCGCCGGCATGCACTCCGGCGAGACCGGCGGCCCCGAGATGCTGCAAGAGATGGCATACCGACTGGTGGTGCAGGAAACCGAATTCATCCGGTCGATACGCGACAACATCATCACGCTCATCACGCCGGTCATCGAGGTGGACGGCCGCGAGAAGCACGTGGACACGTACTACTTCAACAAAGCCCGGCCCGAAGGCGAGGTCCGCCTCCCCCTCATGTTCTGGGGCAGGTACGTGGCCCACGACAACAACCGCGACGCCATGGGGCAGGTCCTCAAGCTGACCCGGAACATCACCCGAGGCGCGCTGGAGTGGCGCCCCACGGTCATCCACGACCTCCACGAGGCGGCCACCTACCTCTACGTCTCCACCGGCACCGGCCCCTACAACGAAGCCATCGACGCCATCACCGTGGGCGAGTGGTGGACGCTGGCGCAGAACGACGTCATCGAGTTGACCAAGCGCGGCGTGCCCGGCGTATGGACGTTCAACTTCTTCGACGGGTGGACGCCCAACTACATGTTCACCATCGCCCACGCGCACAACGCCATCGGGCGGTTCTACGAGGTGGCGAGCTACGGGCCGGACCTCAGGACCCAGCGGGCGGGCACCACCACCACCAGCCGCGAGTGGTACCGGCCCAACCCGCCTCTGGAGGAGATCGCGTGGGGCCCCCGCAACAACACCAACATCCAGCAGTCGGCGGTGCTGTTCACGCTCAAGTACACGGCCGACCATGCCGGTTGGTTCCTGGAGAACTACTGGCTGAAGGGGAAGCGGTCCGTGCAGAAGGGGAAGGACGGCCCGGTGAACGCATGGGTCATCCCCGCCGCGCAGCGGCGCAAGGCCGACGCGGCCCAGATGGTGAATGACCTGATGGCCCAGGGGCTCGAGTTCCACCGCGCCGACAAGTCGTTCCAGCTCGGCGGCGTACAGGTGCAGCCCGGCGACTACGTGGTGCGCGCGGACCAGCCCTTCCGCACCATCGCCGACATGTACTTCTCCCTCCAGGCGTTCAGCCTGGCGAACCCCCGCCCCTACGACGACACCGGCTGGACCTTCCAGCTCATGCGGAACCTGGATCTCCACGAGATCGGGGACGCCAAGGTGCTGGAGCAGCCCATGACGCCCGTCACCGCGCCGGTGAAGGCCGCCGGCGGCGTCACCGGGAAGGGCGCGGTTCTGGTCGTGGACCACACCACGGACAACGCGCTGGTCACGTTCCGGTTCCGCCACTCCGGCGTCCGCATGCTGGCCGCCGAGAGCGACTTCCAGTTGGCAGGACGGCAGTTCCGCGCCGGCGCGTTCATCATCCCCGGGGGGGACCGGGCCGCGCTCGAGGCCAGCCTCGGCGAGCTGGGCCTGTCCGCATGGGCGGTGGACAAGGCGCCGGAGGTGAGCACCCACGAGCTGGACGTGCCGCGCATCGGCTACATCCACGCGTGGCAGCGCACGCAGGACGAGGGGTGGGTGCGTGCCGCCCTGGACGTCTACGGCGTCCCCTACACCTACTTCGGCGACATCGAGCTCAGGAAGGGCGGCCTGCGCGCGAAGTACGACGTCCTCGTCTTCCCCCACGTGGGCGGGGACGTGCAGGCCCAGATCAACGGCATCGCGAAGACGGGCGAGCTCCCGCTCCCGTACCGGAGGACGGACAAGACGCCCCACCTGGGCGTCCTGGACCAGGCCGACGACATCCGGGGCGGGATGGGTTTCGAGGGGCTGGTGGAGTTGGCGAAGTTCGTGCAGCAGGGCGGCACGCTCATCGTGGAGGGGTCCACCGCAGCCATCCTCCCGTCGTACGGGCTCACGCCCGGGCTCTCGGTGGAAGTGCAGCCGTCGCTCATCGCTCCGGGGTCGGTGCACCGCGGGATCATCGCAGACAAGGGGAGTCCGCTGGTGTACGGGTTCGCCGGGGACCAGGTGCCGGTGTTCTTCCGCAACGACGTGGTGCTGGGCACCCGCGCCGGCGGCGTCACTGTGGCGCCGGCGCCGGGGACCGCACCCACTCCGTGGGCGAACCTGACGCCCATGGCCACGCCGCCGAGGCTGTCGCCATGGAAGGCGGACAGCGCCCTGGCGGGCCAGGCGAGGTCATCCGCCGCGGGGGCGTCCGAGTTCGGCGGGTTCGGTGGCGGGGGTGCGTCGGCGCCGAGCACGTCGCGGGTGGTCCTGGCCTTCCCGGCGCGCGCCGACCAGATGCTCCTGTCCGGCGCCCTCGGCAACGGGGAGGCGCTCCAGGGCAAGCCCCAGCTCGTGGACACCAAGGTCGGCGACGGACACGTGGTGAGCTTCGCCATCCGTCCCTTCTGGCGCTGGCAGACCCAGGGGAACTTCTTCCTGGGCTTCAACGCCATCCTGAACTGGAACGACCTGGACGCGGGGAAGGTGGCGGCGGGGAGCGGCCCGGCACAGCCGCGTTAGCCGCGTACGGGCGGGGGTGGCGGCGCTCGCCACCCCCGCCCACCTTCCCCCGATGACGACGGCACCCCAGGGCGCCTGCCCGTTCTGCGCGCTCCGGCTCCAGGATTCTCCCAACCAGTGCCCCCGCTGCGGCACCCTCCTCGGGGCGGCGTCGGACGACCTGAAGCGTCTCGGCGAGCGGGAGCGTAAGCTCCTGCTGACGCGTAAGGCGCTCTCCGACACCCTCTTCTTGGCCGGGCTCCTTCTCGGCGGCCCCCTCATCACCGTGGGGGACCATTTCCGACTCGGGAGCATCGTGGTGTTGGCGGCGAGCGCCGCCGCGCTGCTGCGCCGCTGCACCTCGTGGTCCCTCCCCGGCGTCGTGGCCATCGGATCCCTGGCGGCCATGATGCTGGCCGCGCTGGTGGTCGAGCCGGCGCACCACGCCGTGGAGGAGAGCCGCGCCGGCGAGGACGCGCGCCGGGCGTTCGTGGCCGCCCTGGACCGAGCGGACGACGACGTTTCCGTGGAGGAGCGCGGCGTCGGCGTGCTCGTAGTCTGGTTCGTCGTGCCCGACGGGCAGGCCGGGGAGTGCGGGGACTACCCGCCTGCCGAAGTCCGTGCCCACCTGGCCGACCTGGGCTTCCTCCGCGTGATGGTCATGGACCGGAACCCGGCCGGGGGACTCTGCTCGTTCGTCCCCTGAGACGCGAGCGGGGCCGCGCCACCGGCGCGGCCCCGCTGCCTTCATCGCCCGAGGTGTCGGATGGAGCGCCTTTCTAGCGCGTCCGCACCGGCACCGGGTTGTTCGGGTCCTCGTAGGGGCGCAGATGCTCCTCGAGGAACGCCCACGTGCGGTTCCACGAGTCGCGCTGGGCGGGGGAGTCCACGCGCTCCAGCGTCTGCGAGTCCACGCGCCGGCTGAACGAGTGGCCGATGCTGCTCCCCCATGGATCCGGGTCCACGTAGATCTTCGTCTCCGAGAGCGTGGGCTTCACGTCGCGGAGCTTGTACACCAGCATGGACGCCTCCTCGAAGTCCACGTCCTCGTCGTTGGTGGCGATGTGGACCAGGATGGGGACGTTGATCTTCTCGACCTGGTAGTACGGCGAGCGCTCCACGTAGATCTCCCTCTTCTCGAAGGGGAGCCCCTGGATGCGCTCCTGGGTGGAGAAGCTGCGCTGGTAGCCGGGTCCCTTGAACGACAGGCGCTGGAAGAGGTTCGTCACCGGGACGTTGGCCGCGCCGGCCTTGAACGGATGCCCCTCGCGGGTGATGGACAGGAGGGTGATGTAGCCGCCGTGGCTCCAGCCCATCATCCCGACCCGGGCCGGGTCCACGTGGGGGAGGCTCTGCGTCATGTAGTCGTACGCCGACATGACGTCGTCCACCTCGTAGCCGCCGTAATCGATGGCATTGTGGTGGTCCTTCCCGTAGCCTGTGCTGCCGCGGTATTCGGGGCAGATGATGATGTAGCCGCGCTCCACGGCCTCGCGCACGAAGGGCCACATGCCGGTGCCCCAGTTGCCGTGCACGCCGCCGTGGACCCATATCATGGCCGCGTGCCCCTTGGCGCCGCGCTTCTGCAGCGGCTGGAAGAGGTAGGCGGGGATGTCCATGTCGCCGATGCGGCTCCGGTACGTGATCTTCTTGTAGTCCACCACGCCCTTCGTGACAGCTGCGTAGATGGAGTCGATGCGGGCCTTGCCCTGAATGTCCCGCTCGTAGTCCGCGACCGGGTGGTCCGCCCACTTGTCGCTGACGTAGAGGAGGTCCACGCGGGCCGGGTCCTTCTGGATGACCTGCTGCGGACGCTGTGGCTGCTGGGCCCCGGCGGCCGGGGCCAGGGCGTACACGAGGAGGATCGCGCCGAGCGCGCCGAGCCCCCAGGACTTGGTCTTCGATGTGCTCATGTCTGGATTCCTTCCGGGAACGGGTACATGGAGCAGGATCCCTGGCCGTGCGCGTCCTGTCAATGGCGCGGTTCTCCCCACTCGCCGCCGGCCTTGCTCCCGCGGCGCACGCCCGCGACGTTGCCGGCCATGACGAGACTGCTGCTCCTTCTCCTCGCCCTGCCGGCCTGCGTCGCGCAGCCGCCGGGGAGCGCTCCTTCCGACGCACCGACGACGACCCCGCCCGCACCAACCGAAGCGCTGGTCGCGGACTACGCCGACGGCGCCGACACCCTCTCCCTCCTAGAGCAGGACGGCGGGTTCCGGCTCCTCCCATGGGGCGGCTCTGAGGTCGCCCTGGAGCGGATCAACGACACGCTGTGGTTGGCCGGTCCAGGGGACACGGTCCGACTCACCACCGGGCCGCGCCCGGGCGCTGCGGGCGCCCCAGGCGCGAGGGCGTTCCTCGTGCGCGGCAGGAGGTCGTTCGAGCGCCTGGCGTTGGGACCGGCGGACGGTGCCGTCTTCCGCATCGAGCCCCTCCGCCCGCCGGAGGAGCTCCTCGCCGAGGCGCTGGCAGCCCAGCCGCCGGAAGAGGAAGGGGATTTCCTCGAGTCCGACCTCGTGGAGCTCGTGGCCCTCGACCCCACCATCCGCCTCGACGTCCGCTACGCCACCACCGAGAACTTCATGGGGGAGGTCTTCTACTCCCAACCCCGGGCCTTCCTCCAGCGCCCGGCGGCGGAGGCGCTCGTGCGCGCCCACCGCTGGCTCCTCGAGCAGGGATATGGGCTGACGATCTATGACGGGTACCGCCCCTGGTACGTGACCAGGATGTTCTGGGACGCCACGCCCACGCACCTGCGGGAGTTCGTCGCCGACCCCGCCCGGGGCTCCCGGCACAACCGGGGGTGCGCCGTGGACCTCACCCTCTTCGAGGTGGCCACCGGACTCGCCGTCGAGATGCCAAGCGGCTACGACGAGTTCTCCCCCCGCGCGTACGCCGACTACCCGGGCGGGACGTCGCAGAGGCGCGGACACCGCGCCCTCCTGCGAAAGGCCATGGAGGCGCAGGGCTTCACCGCCAACCCCAGCGAGTGGTGGCATTTCGACTACGGGGACTGGCGGCGGTACCGGCTGGCGAACCAGCGCTTCGAGGAGCTTTCAGGGACTTCGACGACCCGAGCCCGAACCAACCCATGACCGCGAACCCGCACCGCCGCGCCGCCGCGCGCCTCCGCGTCGCCGTCCTCCTCCTGGCGGCCGCGGCCCTCCCCGCCCCGGCCCACGCCCAGGACCGGTCCCTCCTCACCGTGGAGCGCATCTACGCTTCACGGGAGTTCGGCTCGGACTTCTTCGGGCCCGCCCGCTGGCTCGCCGACGGCTCGGGGTACACCACCGTGGAGGTCTCCAGGGCGGTGCGGGGGCTCGACATCGTGAAGTACGACCCGGCCACCGGGAGCCGCGAGCTCCTCGTGCCGGCCACGCGCCTCGTCCCCAGGGGGAGCAGCATGCCCCTCGTCCCCGAGGACTACGCCTGGTCCGACGACGGGAGCAAGCTCCTCGTGTTCACCAACACCGTCCGGGTATGGCGCACCAACACCAAGGGCGACTACTGGGTGCTGGACCTGGCCTCCGGCGGGCTGAAGAAGGTCGGGACCGACTTCCCCGAGTCCACCCTCATGTTCGCCAAGCTCTCCCCCACGGCGGACCGGGTGGCGTACGTGCAGGCCAACGACATCTACGTGGAGGACCTCGCCGACGGGCACGTCACCCGCCTCACCGAGGGGGGATCGCCGACGCTCATCAACGGCACCTTCGACTGGGCGTACGAGGAGGAGTTCTCCCTCCAGGACGGCTTCCGCTGGAGCCCCGACGGCACCCGGATCGCATACTGGCAGCTCGACGCGTCCGGCGTGCGGGAGTTCGTGCTCACGAACTACACCGACTCCCTCTATCCGCAGTTCACGCGCATCCCCTATCCCAAGGTGGGCGAGGTGCTCTCCGCGGCGCGGCTGGGGGTGGTGAGCGCCGCGGGCGGGGAGACGCTCTGGATGGACGTGCCCGGCGACGCCCGGGACAACTACATCGCCCGCATGGACTGGGCCGACGGCTCGGAGGAGGTGCTCCTGCAGCACATCAACCGCCGCCAGAGCGAGAATGCCGTCATGCTGGCCGACGCCCGCACGGGCAAGGTGCGCACGGTGTTCACCGACCGGGACGACGCGTGGGTGGAGACGGTGGACGACCTGCTCTGGCTGGACGGCGGGAAGAGCTTCACCTGGGTGAGCGAGAAGGACGGGTGGCGCCACGTGTACGCGATCTCCCGCAGGGACGGCGCCGCGCGGCTCCTCACGCCCTGGCCCCTGGACGTCATGGAGGTGAGCCTCATCGACGACGAGGGCGGCTGGCTCTACTTCATCGCATCCCCGGAGAACGCGGCCCGGCGCTATCTGTACCGGAGCAGGCTGGACGGCTCGGGTAAGCCGGAGCGCCTCACGCCCGCCTCGTCCGAGGGGTGGAACGGCTACGACGTCTCCCCCGACGGCGGCTGGGCCTTCCACTCCCACTCGCGCTTCGACGTGCCCACCACCTGGACGCTGGTGCGCCTGCCCGGCCACGAGGCCGTGCGCGTCATGGCGGACAACCCGGAGTTGAAGGAGAAGGTCGGCGCGCTGGCCAGGGGGGAGCTGGAGTTCTTTCGCCTGGAGCGCGCGGACGGCCCGCCCCTGGACGGCTGGATGATGAAGCCTCCCGGGTTCGATCCGTCGAAGAGGTACCCGGTGCTCTTCCACGTGTACGGCGAGCCCGCCTCCCAGACCGTGGTGGACCGCTGGGGCGGGAACACGTACCTCTGGCACCTCATGCTGACCCAGAAGGGGTACATCGTGGC
>JBFYZE010000448.1:0-4053 GCA_041309665.1 Gemmatimonadales bacterium
GGGATCGAGGGTCCGCCTCAAGGCGTCCAGCGCCGCCCACTGCTCGTCGGCCGGGACGAAGCGGAGAGGCTCCTGCCCGTCGCCCCTGAGGGCATAGGTGTAGTAGAGCCCCGCGACCACCTTGGTCGTCGCCTCCGCCTGGTAGCGGTGGTGCAGGTACAGGGGGACCAGGACCTCCTCCAGGGTGGCCATGGGCATCCCCGTCTTGATGGCTGTCTCCCCGAAGCGTTCCAGGGCGACCCGCCGCACCTCCATCATGCGGGACAGCTCCTCGGCGGCGTTGGCTCCGTTGTCCCAGAGGTGGACGTTGGGATGGGCGCTCCCGGCCGGCCGGGCCGCCTCGTCGCTGATGAAGGTCAGACCCCGGGCGTGGGCCTCGTCCAGGATGGCCTCCAGCGCCGCGTCCTCGTCGGTCCCCGGGGCGAACTGGGTGTAGCCGTACCGGATCCAGAACTTGTCCCAGTCCCCGATCCCCCTGGGGTAGGCGTCCCGGAGCTCCACATTCCCGGTCTCATCCAGCTCGACGATGGGATGGGGGTAGTCCATGACCGAGTACGTCCGGCCGTCGGCCTGGGCGCTGGAGATGTAGTTGTGGCTCAGGCCGATCGTGTGCCCGACCTCGTGGGCGCCGAGCTGCCGGATCCGGGCCAGGGCCATCTCCCGTACCTCTGCGGGGATCTCGTCCCCCTCCACATACGGCGAGGTCAGCCCCTCGCCCAGGAGCCAGTCCTGGCGCACCCGGAGGGATCCCAGCGTCACGTGCCCTTTGAGGATCTCCCCGGTGCGGGGATCCACGATGGAGTTGCCGTAGCTCCACCCCCGCGTCGAGCGGTGGACCCACTGGATCATGTTGTACCTGGCATCCATGGGGTCGGCATCCGGGGGGAGCATCCTCACCTGGAACCCGTTGATGAAGCCTGCGGCCTCGAAAGCCTCGTTCCACCATCCGGCTCCTTCCAGGAGCGCCGAGCGGATGGGCTCGGGCGTGCCCGGATCCAGGTAGTAGACGATGGGCTCCACGGGCTCGCTCAGGGCGGCGGCGGGGTCCTTCTTCTCGATGCGGTGCCGGGCGATGTACTGCTTCTGGAGGGGCTCGCCCAGCGGGGTGGCGTAGTCCATGAAGGCGATGCCGTTGAAGCCCGCCCGGGGGTCGGCCTTGCGCATCGGGAAGGGCTCGGTGGGGAGCTCCACGAAGGAGTGGTGCTGGCGCACCGTGAGCGCCTCTCCCTTGGGGGTCACGCTCCGGACCAGGCTCCCGGCCTGGTCGGTGGTGAACGTCAGCGTGACCTCCACCTCCGTGTTCTCGGGGAAGGCCTTGGTCCGGGGCAGGTAGATCGCGCTCCGGCTGGTCTCCAGGCGGTAGGTGCCCTGACCGGAACGGCGCAGCGTGGTGATGACGCCGTGGGCGTCGCGGAGGAAGAAGTCAGTGGCGTCCACCAGGACCGTCTCCCCCGTCTCGGCCGCCACCTCGAAGCCCCAGAGCACCGAGGTGGGGAAGCCGTCCTCCACGCTCTTCCGCTCCAGGGGGTCCTCGCTCACGGCACGGTAGGCGTAGTTGGGCTCCACCATGAGGATCCGGGGCCCCACCCTCTGGAAGGTGACGACGCTCTCCGGCCCCAGGTCGCCCCGGTTGAGGCCGATGTCGTTCTGGCCCATCCCCGCCGGGAGGGAGGGGTAGTACAGGATCTCCTCGTCGAACCGGCCGATCTCCAGCCAGATCTTCCCGGTGCGCGCGTCCCAGTAGACCGGGATGAATCCGTCCCTCTTCTCCATGCCCCGGGACTTCTCGGCGATGGTGGGGAGGAGCTCGGGCGTCTGGGCCCGGGCCTGGGCGGCGATGGGGTGCGGAGCCGTGGCCACGGCCATGGCCGCGAAGACGGCGAGGAAGGCCGGAGTGAAGCTCGCTCGGCGCATGGGATGGATCCTCCGTTCGGGGCTACTGCTTGACCAGCTCGACGCGGCGGTTCCGGGCCCGTCCCTCGTCGGTATCGTTGGTGGCCACCGGGGCGAACGGTCCGCAGCCATGGGCCCTGAGCCGGGCCGCGGCGACGCCGTGGTCGCGCACCAGCGCCTGTACCACCGCCTCGGCCCGCGCCTGCGAGAGCGTCAGGTTGCTCTCCACCGAGCCCACCGTGTCGGTGTGGCCCACGACGAAGACCTTGAGCGCGGGGTCACCCTGGAGGAGCTTGGCCACCTCGGCGATGGCCGCGGCCGACTCGGCCTTGATGGTGGACTCGCCGGTATCGAAGAGGATCCCGGCCACGGCCATGTGGCCCGCCGCCGCGAGTCCCTTGGCCAGGCCGGCGGCGTCCACCACGATGTCCTGGGTCATCCCCGCCTTCTGCACGATGGTGAACCCGTACTTGCCCGTGAACTCGGTGGTGAGCTCGATCCAGATCTCCTGGCCGCCCTGGTCCAGCTTGAACGTGTGGCGGCTCCTCTCGCTGTGGACGAGGGTGCCCCCCTGCTGGGTGATGGCGTTCTCGAAGTTGCGCTGGATCTGGAGCTCGCTGGGGACGGGCTTGAGGGTGGCCTGTGGGTAGTAGCTGAGGTTCCAGAACTGCCCCTCGACGGTCTCGGTCTTCTTGTTGGGGCCCACGGTGAACGCGTAGGCGTCGAACTCCTTCTCCGGGCAGTGGTGGATCCAGTAGTTCGGCATCCGGGTGATGAGCGGGTGGTCCTGGCACCCCCTGGCGTCCTGTTGCTGGGCGGCGAGGCCCGGCGCGGCGACGAGGAGAGCCACGAGTGCGACGGCGGCGCGGGAGATCATCATGGGGTTTCTCATGGGACGCTGCTCCTCACTTGGCCTTGCTGAAGTCGGTCTCCGCCAGCTTCCCGAACACCTCGGCGACGGCACTCTTCGCCAGGTCCAGCGTGATGCCGCCCTCGAGGGTGACGTCCATCCGGGCGTTGGCCGTGAGCGCCACCCCGATGATCTTGACGCTGGGCGTGGGCGGATAGGTGCGCGCCGGCCCCCCGGTGTCGATGGTCTCAGGCTGGCACGTGGACTCGGAGTAGACGTAGACGATCTCTCCGATTCCGAGCTTCTCCCTCTTGGGGGATTCCCCGGGGCCGTCCATGCCCTGCATGGCGTTCTCGAGCGTCTGCTCGTTCACCATGGGGCCCTGCATCTGGAGCATCCCGGCCATCTCGCCGCCGTAGTACGTGAGCGCGAGGGTCACCCGGGCCGGGAACGCGTTGGACTTGAGGCACGGATGGTCGAAGGGCAGGTCGGACGCGCCGTTACCCATCCCCATCTCGCCGGCGAGGGTGAACTGCCCGCCCCGGATGCGTCCGTTGGAGGGGAGGAGCCCGGCGATGACGGGGGATACGGCGGGCTGGGTCTGGGCGCGGGCGGGAACGGCGGTCCCCGCCGCTGCGGCGGAGAGGCCCAGCAATATGCCGGCGATGGCTGGAAGCGCGCTGCGGATCGGACTCATGGTGTCCACCTGGGTTGGGGAGGCCCCGGTCTCCCGGGGATGCGGGACGGATACGCAGGGCGGGGATGCGGCGCCTGGGGTGGGCGGGACTCCGAGCGACCCGCGGGGAGACGCGGTCCGCCGCCGGCCGATGGCCCGGCAGCCGGCGGGGGCTAACTTGCACCAGCGCCCCTCCGGGGACCGCCCCCGGCTCGGCGCGTCACGCCCCACCTCCCACCTCTCGCGGTCCGATGCCTCGCCTCCTCCTTCTCGGCCTCCTCGCCCTCGCCCTGGTCACCCCCGCCGCCGCCCAGAGCCCCGCGGCCGAGGCCGCTGCCGCCCAGGCCCCCGCCGTGCGCGGCTTCCAGACGTCGGACCTGTATCGGGTCAAGACCGTGCGTGACCCCCGCATCTCGCCCGACGGCGAGTGGGTCGCCTACACGGTCAGCCAGCCCGACTCGGCCAAGGACAAGTCGGACACCGACGTGTGGATGGCGAAGTGGGACGGCTCCCGGAACATCCGGCTGACCTTCTCGCCCGACGGCGAGTCCTCGCCGCGGTGGTCCCCCGACGGGCGCTGGCTGGCCTTCACCTCGGGCCGCGGCCCCGACAACAAGCAGGGCTCGCAGATCTG
>JBFYZE010000449.1:0-5296 GCA_041309665.1 Gemmatimonadales bacterium
CGCCGGCCTCCTCCTGCGCTCCTTCCAGGCGCTCCGGCACACGGACCTCGGCGTGGACGAAGCAGGCGTGCTCACGTTCGAGGTGCACCTTCCCGTCGCGCGCTACCCCGACGGAGCCTCGCGGGAGCGGTTCCACGCCGCCTTCCAGGAGCGCCTTGCCCGGCTCCCCGAAGTGGAGGCGTCGGGAGCCATCTCGTGGCTGCCGGTGAACGGTCGCTACCACTCGTGGTCGATGGCGGTCCGCGAAGGATGGGATGGCTCACTCCCGGCCGAAGGGCGCGAGTGGCACGACACCGACGCCCGGGTGATCTCCGGTGACCCGTTCCGGGCCATGGGCATCTCACTACTCCAGGGAGCGGATGTGGGCGCGGTGGATCTGGACGGACCGCCCGTGGCTTGGATCAACCGCATGGCGGCCACGACCGTGTTCCCCGACGTGATCCCCATCGGCCAGTTCGTCTACGTCGGAGGGATGCCCCGGCGCGTGGTCGGGGTTGTCGAGGACATCCCCTTCGACGCCCAGGGAAGCGTGTCCAGGAAGGTCTATATCCCGCACGCGCAGTATGCCGACGACCGGAACTGGGCGCTCATCCAGGTGGTGAAGGCCCGGGGCGACCTCGCGTCGGTGCGGGAGCGGATCCGTGGGGAGCTGGCGTCCCTCGACGGCGATCTGGTGCTCTACCGCGCCCGGGCCCTCGAGTCCGTCCTCGGCACGGCGCGCGCGCAGGAGCACTTCGCCACGCTCCTCATGACCGTGTTCGCCGGCGTCGCCCTGTCGCTGGCCGCCGTGGGCACGTACGGCATCATGGCTGAGACCGTCACGCGGCGGCGCCGGGAGATCGGGATCCGGCTCGCCCTCGGGGCGGAGCCGGCCTCGGTGCGGCGGATGGTCGTGGGCGCGGCGCTGCGACTCGCGCTCCTGGGCGTCGTCCTCGGGTGGGTGGGGGTATGGCTGGGAATCCCGCGGCTGCAGGCGTTCCTTCTGGAGCAGCCGGCCCAGAGGCCCGGACTCTACTTGGCCGGCGGCGCAGGCGTACTGATCCTCGGCGTCCTGGCGGGGTGGATCCCGGCAAGGGTCGCCACCCGGGTGCATCCGGCGGAGACGCTGGCGGGGGAGTAGCCCCCCTCAGCCCTTGAACCGGCGCGCGGGAGGCGCCGCGGCGGCGTGCGCAGCCCTCCCGGAGGCCCCCCCGCCCCCCTATGCTTCCTCCTCACCCGTCGTCCCGGAGCGCTCCATGCATCACGCCCCCCGATCCGCCGTCCTCGCCCTCCTCGCGGTCGCCACCCTCGGCGTCTCCGTTCCCGCCGCCGCCCAGTCGTACGTCCCCGGGCGCCACCCGGATTGGGAGAAGCGTACGCCCCAACAGGTCGGGTTCGACGCGGCCAAGCTCCAGGAGGCGATCCAGCTCTCCATCGCCAGCGAGTCCAAGGCCCCAAGGGATCTCTCGGTGGCCCACTTCCTCAGCTTCGGCCGCGAGCCCCTCAACCAGCCCGTGGGCCCGTTCCGGACCCGCGGCCCGCAGACGGGGCTCATCGTCCGAAACGGCTACATCGTCGCCGAGTGGGGCGAGCCCGACCGGGTGGACATGACGTACAGCGTGACCAAGACGTTCGTGTCCACCATGGCGGGGCTCGCGTTCGACCGGGGGATGATCCGGAACGTGGATGACCCGGTCCGCTCCTACTTCGCCCCGCTCGTCCTCGACGACGGCGACGGCGAGCCCGGCGACCAGCAGGGGCGCCGCCTCAAGCTCCTCTTCGAGTCCGAGCACAACCGGACCATCACGTGGGACCACCTCCTCAGGCAGAGCAGCGACTGGGAGGGGACGCTCTGGGGCAAGCCCGAATGGGCGGACCGCCCTACCGGCGAGCCGTCCACGTGGATGACGCGCCCCCGCGTCCCCGCCGGGACCGTCTACGAGTACAACGACACGCGCATCAACGTGCTCGCCCTCGCCCTTCAGAACATCTGGCGCCGGCCGCTCCCGGAGGTGCTCCGGGAGCTGGTGATGGATCCCGTCGGAGCGTCGCCCACCTGGCGCTGGATCGGGTACGACAACGCCTGGATCGCCCTGGACGGCCACATGGTGCAGGCCGTGGGCGGCGGCGGCCACTGGGGCGGCGGCATGTTCATCAGCGCCTACGACCAGGCCCGCCTCGGGCTCCTCACGCTCTGGCGCGGGAAGTGGGGAGACCGGCAGATCCTCTCCGAGGAGTGGCATCGCAAGGCCACCACCCCGGGCCCGGCCAACAAGGGGTACGGCTACTGCAACTATTTCCTGAACACCGACAAGCAGTCGCTTCCCAGCGCCCCCGCCTCGGCGTTCACGCACCGGGGTAACGGCGCCAACATCATCTACGTGGACCCGGCCAACGATCTGGTGGTGGTGACCCGCTGGATCGACAACGCCGCCCTGGACGCGTTCATCGGGAAGGTGCTCGACGCCCTCCCCGGCGCGGTGCGGTGAAGATCGCCTTCCTCGGCACCCACGGCGTCGGCAAGACCACGCTCTGCTTCGACGTGGCCGCCCGCCTCAAGCGCCTGGACCTGGCCGTGGACCTGGTGAAGGAGGTGGCGCGCGCCTGCCCCCTGCCCATCAACCGGGACACGACCCTGGAGGCGCAGGAGTGGATCCTGCACACCCAGATCGCCCAGGAGATCGCGGCGGCCTCCCGCTACCAGGTGGTCGTGTGCGACCGCTCCGCGCTGGACAACTACGCCTACCTGGTCCAGAAGGTGGGACGCCGAAGCGAGCTCGACGCGCTGGTCGGCGCCTGGATGGGCACGTACCAGGGGCTCTTCAAGGTCCCCATCCTGAGCGCGCCGTCCTTCGACGGCACCCGCGACACCAGCGCCGCCTTCCAGGCCGAGGTGGACCGGGTCATAGACGATCTGCTGGCCGCCTTCCAGGTCCCCTGCGTGCGCCTGGACCCCACCCACCGGGACGGCTGGGTGGACGAGGTGCTCCGCGGCGTCGGCCTCCCCGTCAAGCCGCCACAGATGGATATCTTCACTGGGGCGTAGGGCGGAGGAGCGACGATGAAGATCCGGACGCGCGTGAGCCTGGTCCAGCTCGGACTGCTGCTGCTCGTGAGCATGGTGCTTGTGGTGGGGGTGCACAGGGCCATGCGGGGCCAGGCACTCGAGGAGGCCCGGGCCAAAGCCCGCATCATCCTGGACCACAACCTGGCCGTCCACACCTACTTCACCCACGACCTCAGGCCGAGTGTATCGGAAGAGGTGGGAGCCACGCTGGCTCCCGACCGCTTCGACCCCGTCTGGATGTCGTCCACCTACGCCGTGCGGGCCATCCACGGCTACTTCCTCACGTTGAGCCCCGTGCCGTACTACTACAAGGAGAGCGCCATCGAGGCGCGCAGTCCCTTGAACGAGGCCGACGGCTACGAGCGGACCTTCCTCGACGAGTTGCACCGCGACCGCGAACTGGTGGAGCGGGCGGCGGTGCGGGAAATCGACGGCCAACTCCTGTTCCAGGTCCTGCGCCGCGGAGAGTCCATGGAGGCCTCGTGCCTTCGTTGCCACACCGATCCGGGCATCGCACCAGGCGAGATGGTGCGCGCGTATGGCCCCCACCGGAGCTTCGGTAGGGAGGAAGGGGACGTGGTGTCGGCGATCTCCGTGCGCATCCCCCTGGGCACGGCCTACGCCTCGGCCGATGCCTTCGCCCTTAGGCTATCGACGGTGCTGGTTGCGCTCCTGGCCGCCTTCCTGGGGGGAAACACGCTGCTGTGGAACCACTGGCTCGTGCGACCCCTCGACGCCGTCCGGTCCACCGCCCGCCGGATCTCCGGCGGCGGGAAGCACCTCGGAGAGATCATGGAAGAGCCCTCCGGGGAGGAGATGAGGGAACTGGTGCAAGCCATCAACCTCATGTCCACCAGCCTGCGCCGGAATCACGACGAGTTGGAGGACCGGGTGCGGGAGCGCACCAGGGAACTCCAGGATGCGCTGGAAAACGTCAAGACCCTGTCCGGCCTGCTTCCCATATGCGCCCGATGCAAGAAGATCCGCGACGACGGGGGGTATTGGGAGCACCTGGAGTCGTACCTCAGCCGCCACGCCGACGTGCTCTTCAGCCACGGCGTGTGCCCGGAGTGCGCCGAGCTGCTATACGGAGACCTCATGCGGCGTGATCGGGCCGCGGACGATCAGGAGCCCTGAAGGGACTCCGCGTTCCCGCCGCGCGAACGGCTGGGTGGACGAGGCCTGCGCGGCGTCCGGCGCCCCCGGCACCGCGCGGGGAGCGTTCCGCCGGGCGCCGGAGTATCATAGGGCAGGTCCGGAGCGCTCCGGGCCGGTTCCCCGCCGGCCCGACGACTCCCGCAAGACGCGGAGTGCTTCGATGAGCCGTCTTCGTGCGGTTCCCAGCCTGGCGGCCGCCGGGTCCCTCGCCCTCGCGACCCTGGCCGTCTCCCTGCCGGCGCAGGTCGTGCGCGGCACGGTGGTCGGGCAGGCCGACGGCCTGCCCGTAGCGTCGGTGACCATGCTGGTCTCGCGCGTCGGTGGAGGGGTGAACCACCGCGCGGTGACCGACACCGCCGGCGCGTTCAAGCTCCGGCCCTACCCTCGAGGAGAGTACCAACTCTCGGTGGAGCGCGATGGCGCTCGCTTCGACGTGGAGCCGCCGCTGGCGCTCACGCACGAAGACACGTTCACGGTCGTGGTGCGGATCCCGCACGACGCGCCGGCCCACCCTACGCTGAGCGTGGTGTCCAACACCCGATCCCCTCTCCTGGAGTCGGTGGGGTACTACCGGCGCGGCTCATCCGGGGCGGGCACGTACGTCGGGCCGGGGCTCCTCGGCGCGAGGAACTGGCTCACCACCGGCGAGCTGCTGTCGCACCCGAGGGTCCGGGGCTTCTCCAGGCTCCGCACGCCGTTCGCCGGCTTCGCCTCCCGGGCCTTCGCCAGTTTCCGGCCCGGCGATGCGCTCGGGGTCTACGCACCCAGAGGGTGGGGCGACGCATGCAGCACGCTGTTCGTGGACGGGGTGCGCTACGGTCCCGCGTACCGCGATGTGGTGGACCGGGTGACGCCGAGCCAGATCGAGGGGATCGAGATCTACCCCGCGAACTGGAGCGTGCCGCCCGAGTATGTGACCCAGGGCTCGCCCTGCGGCGCCATCCTGATCTGGCTGCGTGGCTGACGGAGAGCCGCAGCGGTCCTCGCGACGTGCTCGCCAGGCCCACTCCACGCGCGCAGTCGCCCGACTCCCGGCGTTTCCGCCGCGCGAAGCGTGGCCGGAAACGGAGGCGGGTTCCCGAAGTGCTGCGC
>JBFYZE010000450.1:0-8027 GCA_041309665.1 Gemmatimonadales bacterium
CGCTCTTCCGATCTGCCCGAGACGCCGCCGGCGGCGCCCCCCATGGAGACGGTGCGGGTGGGGTTCGTGGGCGTGGGGCTCCAGGGCGGCTCCCACGTGGAGAACTTCCTCAAGCTGGAGGGCGTGCACGTCGTCGCGCTGTGCGACGTCAACGAGCCCCGCGTCCGCGAGGTCGCCGGCTGGGTGACGGCCGCGGGACGCCCCGAGCCGAAGCTCTATGGGCGCACCCCCACCGACTTCGTGCGCATGTGCGAGACCGAGGCGATGGACCTGGTGTTCACGTCCACCCCGTGGGAGTGGCACGTGCCGGTGTGCGTCGCCGCCATGGAGACGGGGAGCCACGCCGCCACCGAGGTCCCTGCGGCCTACACGCTGGAGGACTGCTGGAAGCTGGTGGAGGTGGCGGAGGCGCGCGCGAAGCACTGCGTGATGATGGAGAACTGCAACTACGACCGTCCCGAGATGATGGTCTTCCACATGGCGCGGCTGGGGCTGTTCGGCGAGATCGTCCACGCCGAGTGCGGCTACAACCACGACTTGCGCGCCATCAAGTTCGAGGACCGTGACGAGGGCCTCTGGCGCCGGTGGCACGCCACCCAGCGAGACGCCAACCTCTACCCCACGCACGGGCTCGGGCCGGTCGCGAACGTCCTGGACATCAACCGGGGCGACCAGTTCGCCTACCTCGTGTCCATGAGCTCTCCGTCCCGGGGGCTCCAGGAGTGGCGCGAGGCCCACGTCCCCGCCGGGGACGCCAAGTGGCAGGAGCGCTACGTGCTGGGAGACGTGAACACCAGCCTCCTCCGCACCGAGCGGGGACGGACCATCTACGTCACGCACGACACCAACCTTCCCCGGCCCTACTCGCGCATCCACCTGGTGCAGGGGACGCGGGGGATCTTCCAGGGCTATCCGAACCGGGTGTACGTGGAAGGGCGGAGCCCGGCGCACCGGTGGGAGGAGATGAGCGCGTACCTGCGGGAGTTCGACCATCCGCTCTGGAGGGACCTCGACGAGATCTCCCAGGGTGCGGGGCACGGGGGGATGGACTTCATCGAAGACTACCGGCTGGTGAAGTGCCTGCGCGAAGGGCTCCCCACGGACATGAACGTGTACGACGCGGCGGCGGTCTCCGCCGTGGGACCGCTCTCCGAGTGGTCCGTGGCGAACGGGAGCAGCCCGGCGGCGTTTCCGGACTTCACCCGGGGCCGCTGGAAGACGTGGCCCAAGCTGGAGCTCTTCCGGGCCTAGCGCCCGGAGCGTCCCGCCGTGTTCGAGCCCCTCGCCGAGGCATTCCGCGAGCGCTTCGATTCCGAGCCCACCCACGCGTCCCGCGCGCCCGGGCGGGTGAACCTCATCGGCGAGCACACCGACTACAACGGGCTCCCTGTGCTTCCGATGGCGCTGCAGCGCGAGGCGCGCGTCGTCCTCGTCCCCAGGGAGGACGGCGTGGTGCGACTGGCCAACACCGAGGCGGAGTTCGCCGAGGTGGAGTTCGAGGTAGGGGTGGCCATCGAGCCCGGGCCACCCGGGCACTGGGGGAACTACGTGAAGGCCCCCGCACAGGAGCTCGCCCGCCGCTTCGCCATCTTCAAGGGGTTCGACGGCGTCATCTCCTCCGACGTGCCGGTGGCCTCGGGGCTGTCGTCCTCCTCGGCGCTCGTCAACGCCGTGGGGCTCGCCCTGGCCGAGATCAATCAGGTGGGCCTGGATGCCCTGGCCCTCGCCGACCTCATGGCCGACGCGGAGCGCTACACCGGAACCCGGGGCGGCGGGATGGACCAGGCCATCTCCATGGCAGCGCGCTCGGGCCATGCCGCCCGCATCGACTTCAATCCCCTCCGACTCCGCCACGTGCCCGTCCCGCAGGACTGGCGCTTCGTCGTGGCGGACACGGGGGTACGGGCCGAGAAGTCCGGGCCTGCGCAGGCGACATACAACCGCCGCCGCGCCGAGAGTGAGACGGCGGTGGAGGCGGTGTCCGCCGAACTGGTGCGCACGCGCCGACTGCCCCGGCCGCCCGAGGGGTACCGGGCGCTCCTGCGCACGGTGCACGACGACGAGGTGCTGGCGGCGGCGGAGCGGGCCCTCGACGCGACGCTCCTGAAGCGGTTCCGCCACGTGGTGACGGAGAACGCGCGGGTGGTGGAGGCCCACGACCTGCTGTCCCAGGCGGACCACGCCGGGTTCGGCATGCTCATGGACGCATCCCACGGGAGCCTGCGCACCGACTACAACGTGAGCTCGGCGGAGCTGGACGAGCTGGTGGCGCTGGCCAAGGAGGGGGGCGCCTCCGGCGCCCGACTCACCGGGGCGGGCTTCGGCGGCTGCATCGTGGCGCTCGCGTCCACGGGCTCGGTGGACGAAGTCCTGGAGACGCTGGTTGACGGGTACTACGAGCCCAGGAAGATGGCGGACCGACTGGACCAGCGCCTCTTCCTCGCCGTGCCCTCGGACGGGGCGTCGTACCGGGCGCTGTGAGTCAGCGAAGTCCGACCCTGGGGAGCACCTTGAGCAGGCCCCAGGCCGACAGCGCAGCCACTCCCAGACACGCTCCGCCGACCAACCAGCTCCCGTAGAGCGCGTACCCCGTGCCGAAGAGCGCGGCGTAGATCACGGCGCACCCCAGGAACACGGCGAGGAAGCCGGCTGCGGGGCTCTCCGACGGGTCCGCCGGGGCGAGGGTGATCCCCGCCCCGAGCCAACCCGGCCCCATGGGCCGGATGTGGTCGTAGAAGGTCTGGAGGGTCTTCCTGTCCGCCGGGGGCGTGAGCAGGGTGACTGCGACCCAGCCCACGGTGGTGACCAGCACACCCACAACGAGTTGGAGATGGGCGGGCATGGGCGCGAATCCGACCTGGGTGTGGCCGAACTGGAACCAGAGGGCGACGAGGAAGGACACCACCATGGCCGCCAGCTCGCTCCACGCGTTGATGCGCCACCAGAACCAGCGCATCAGGAACACCAGGCCCGTGCCCGCGCCGATCTGGAGGAGGATCTGGAAGGCCTGCAGCGCGTTCTGCAGCCAGAGCGAGACGGCGCTGGCCAGGATCACCAACCCCACCGTGGCCACCCGGCCGACGCCCACGTAGTGGCGCTCGCTCTTGTCGGAGGCGATGAAGCGGCGGTAGACGTCGTCGACCATGTACGACGCGCCCCAGTTCAGGTGCGTCGCGACGGTGGACATGTAGGCCGCGGCCAGCGACGCCACCACGAGCCCGAGGATGCCGTGGGGGAGGAACACGAGCATGGCCGGGTAGGCCAGGTCGTTTCTCACGATGGAGGGGTCGAGGTGGGGGAACGCGGTCTGGATGGACTCGAGGGAGGGATAGACGATGAGGGAGGCCAGGGCCACGAGGATCCACGGCCAGGGCCGCAGCGCGTAGTGGGCCACGTTGAAGAAGAGCGTGGCCTTGAGCGCGTCCTTCTCGGTCTTCGCCGCCAGCATGCGCTGGGCCACGTAGCCCCCGCCGCCGGGCTCGGCGCCCGGGTACCAGGCGCTCCACCACTGCACCGCCAGCGGCACGACGATCACCGCCATGGCCGTGCTCCCGTCGGAGAAGTCGGGGAGGAGGGAGAGCTTGCCCTGCACGGCGGGGTTGGAGAACAGGCCGGCCAGCCCGCCCACGTCGGGGTGGGTGACGGCGAAGTAGGCGGCGGTGAACGAGCCTGCCATCTCCACGATGAACAGGAGGAAGTCGGTCACCACGGCACCCCACAGCCCCTACGCCATGCAGTAGAGCGCCGTCACCGCGCCGGCCCCCAGCGCCACCTCGTACTTCCCCCAGCCAAGGAGCACGCCGGCGATCTTGATGGCCGCCAGCGTGACCGTCGCCATGATCATCACGTTGAAGAACACGCCGAGGTAGATGGCCCGGAACCCCCGCAGGAAGGCTGCCGGCTTGCCCGAGTAGCGGAGCTCGTAGAAGCCGACGTCCGTGAGCATTCCAGAGCGGCGCCAGAGCTTGGCGTAGAAGAACACCGTGGTCATGCCGGTGAGCACGAAGGCCCACCACAGCCAGTTCTGGCTGACCCCCCCGGTGCGCACCATGTCGGTGACCAGGTTGGGGGTGTCCGTGGAGAACGTCGTGGCCACCAGCGAGGTGCCCAGCATCCACCACGAGATCTGCCGGCCGCCGAGGAAGAACTCGGTGGTGCCGGCGCTGGCGCGCCGCGTGTACCAGAGCCCGACGGAGAGGGTCACCACGCCGTAGAAGGCCACCACCACCCAGTCGAGCGTCGTGAGCGTCACGGGATCACCCTCTCGCCGCGCAGCGCGGCCGCCAGGTTGTCGGGATACACGCCATCGGCGATGCGCGCGCGGAGCAGGGCCTCGGCCTCGCGACCGTCGGCGGCGTGGGTCACGCCGAACCAGTCGCTCCTTCCCGGGAGGACCGCCACGCGCACCGTGCCCGTCTGCACCTGCTCGCCCAGGGCGGTGGAGAGCAGGAACTCGGACGACGGGTCGCCGCCCCACCGGGCCAGGAAGCGCCGGAATTGGCGCCCCAGCAGCTCCACCACGGGGTCGGTGAAGCCCCAGAGGTTCATGGAAACCACCTCGTCGCCCCGCAGCTCCACCACCTCGCCGCCGGGGTCCTCCCCGGTGATCCACCCCTCCACGCGGCGGATCCCGCGCACCTCGGTGACCTGCTCGAGGAGGCGGTCGCGCCCCAGCACGCACACCCCCCGCGCCACCCCTCCGGATGCTGAGAGGGTGTCGGCCAGCGTGTACCCCACCATGGCTGCCTCCGACCTCGGTGGGTCCGCCGAGAGGTGGAGGAAGAGCTGCCGGAAGGCGTCGGCGCCGTAGAGGTCGTCGGCGTTGGACACCGCGAAGGGGCCGCGCACGTGGGACGACGCGCACAGCACGGCGTGCCCCGTCCCCCACGGCTTGCGCCGGTCCGGCGGGGCCGGCAGATCCGGCGGCACGTCACCGAGCCCCTGGTGCACGTACTCCGTGCGCACAGCGCCGCCCACCATCGCCTCCACGTGCTCCCGCACCTGGTCCTCGATCTCCGGCCGGACCACGAAGACCACCTTCGAGAACCCCGCCCCGACGGCGTCGAAGACGTTGTAGTCCATGATGGACTCGCCGGCGGGCCCCATGGGGTCCACCTGCTTGAGCCGGCCGTAGCGGGTGGAGAGGCCGGCGGCCAGGACGACGAGGGCGGGGGTGGTCACGGAGCGTCGAAGATGGCAGCCCGGGACGGGGAGCGCGAGGGAACGGAGCGCGGGCCGGCGGCCGCAGCTCAGAACACCCCGACGAACTCTCCTTCGCGCATGAGGGGGAGGGCCGTGCCGTCGTCGAAGCGCAGATCCACGCTCACCGGGACCACGTCGGGCTGCTCCTCGGGGACGTACACCCGGTCGATGTGGACCACCGCGCCGGGCGACGAGAAGGCCCCGGGTCCCACCTGGCCGCCGAAGTGCTCGCTCCGGCCGAAGGCGAGGTGGAGCCCCAGCTTCTCGTCGAGGAGGACGACGCCGATGGGCTTCACGCCGAAGGCTGCCAGCACGCCGAGCCCCAGCTCGGCCAGGTTGGCGTAGGCGGGCTCCCGGGCGATGAGGTCCGCCTCCCGGGCCGACACGGGGCCGCGGCTGAGGACCTCCACGGCGCGGTTCTCCTCGATGCGATACCGCACCACCTCGCCCTTGCCGAACTGCACGGGGAGCACCCCCCTGGAGCGGCTGGGGTCGCCGGGCTGCTCGCCCTCGTAGGGGACGATGTAGGACTCGCCGGACGGGAGGTTGCCCGCCGCCCCCCGCGCCGGCAGGAGCCCGCCGGAGGCGTGCCCCTGCCGGTGCCGGAGGTCGAGGTGGAGGTGGTCCTCGCCCTCGGGGTGGCGGAAGACCAGGTCCGCCCCCGTGGCCCGGTCCAGGAGCTCCTTCAGGATCCCCACCCGCCGGTTGATCTCGCCGTAGTCCAGGCGGAGCGCAGGGATCATGGCCGGGGTGAAGCCCGGCATGGTGGCGGCGCGCATGGGGTGGGTGCGGGCAGCCACCTTCAGGGGCGCGGTGGCGCTGAACTTCGTCACCGACAGGAGCATGGGGTGGGCGGTGAGGACCTCTCCCATGGGGATGCCGGCGGCGGGGTCCAGGGCGCCCGCGTGCCCGGGGAGGGGGCCGCCGCCGTGGATCCAGCAGAGGTCCGGGAGGTCGCCGTTGTTCGTCCCCACGTTGGGGTAGAGGAGGAGCTCCGTCCGGTAGCCCACGGTGTCGGCCTGGGCCTGGAGCTGGCGCACCCACTCAGCGGCCACGCCCCGCCGCTCCTCCCACGCGGCGTCGTCGGGGACGCGGTCGTCGGGGAGGTCCACCATCACCCCGAGGAGCCGGTCCTCGGCTGTGGGGGCGAAGACGCGCTCGACCAGTGAGGCCAGCTCGGCGGCGGTGAGGGATTCGCTCATGGTCCGGCCTCCCATTGGATCCTACAGGGCGTCGCTGTTGCGCAATAGCTGCTGGAAGAAGCGGATGCTCGACGCCAGTCCCTCGATGCTCATGCGCTCGTGGTCCCGTGGGCGAGCTCGAGGACCTCCGGGCCCACCGGGGCGGGGAGGAAGCGGAACACGGCGTTGGAGCCCCCCGAGAACCACTTGGCGTCGGTCCCGCCCATCACCAGGTAGGGTGCCACCTTCACGTCCATCCCGGCCAGGGACTGCCGGATGGTCCGGGTCAGGAGCTGGAACGCAGCGCCCCGGACGTCGGACACGGGGGAGGGGTCGACGGCCTCGTCACCGGCGACGCGCACCTGGACCCGGTCGTCGTCGACGACCGTGCGCACGCGCTCGAGGACGCTCTCCCTGGTCTCGCCGGGGAGGATCCGGTGGTTCACCACGGCGCGGGCCCGGATGGGGAGGACGTTTGCCTTCACGCCGCCCTCGACGATGGTCACGGCGGTGGTGGTGCGGACCATGGCGGCGGTCTGGGGAGAGGCCAGGAGCATGCGCGTCACGAGCGGCTCGGTGAGCCACAGGTTGGCCAGAGCCAGGCGCGACGTGAACGGCATCTCGGGGGCCAGCCAGTCGAACATGCTCCGGCTCACCCCGGCGAAGCGGGTGGGGAAGGGGTTCTCCTCCAGCTCCGAGATCGCCTCGGCCAGGATCCCGATGTTCGTCTGCTCCGGCGGTGTGGACGAGTGCCCGCCGGTACCCTCCACCAGGAGCTCCACGTTCACGTATCCCTTCTCGGCGATCCCCACCAGGGCCACCGGTCCCACCACGCCGGGGATGATCCCCTCCACCACCGCTCCGCCCTCGTCCAGCACCAGGGCATAGGGCTGGGCGCCCCGCTCCTCAAGGAGCCGCGCGATCGAGGAGGCTCCGCGCACGCCCCCCACTTCCTCGAGGATCGCCACGACGCTCACCTTGTCGTCCATGGAGCCCCGACCCCACACGAACCCGTCGGCAAGGTCGCCGCCGAACGGATCGTGCAGCCAATCGCCCTCCGTGCCGGGCACCACCGGGACCACGTCCATGTGACCCATCAGCACCACCGGCTCGAGCCCGGGCTCCGTGCCCTCCCAGGTGTACAGGAGGCTCAGCCCCGCCACGGCCTCCCGCGCCAGCGTCGCGTGCACCAGGGGGTACGTCGCGGCGAAGTACTCGTGCAGCCCGAGGAACGCGGCGGTGTCGGTGTCCTCGACCCGCTCGTGCGAGATCGTGGGGAAGCGCACGGCGCCGGCCAGGCGGGCGGCGGCGGCCCCGGCGTCCACCGAGATGGATACCGCCGCTTCGGGGCCCCCCTGGAGGGAGGGCATGCGCGCTGCGCGGAACGACATCACCGCGCCCAGGACCATCAGGGCGCCCCCGAGGGCCAGCAACGCCTTCTTCACTCGTCGTCCTCCTGGTCCGCGAATCTCCGCCAGAGCGCCCAGGTACCCACCGCGGTGACCAGGAAGAGGATGGCGGGCACCACCACCGTCCAGCCGGGCCCCCCGATGGGCGGCTCGGCGGGGAGCGGGGCGCGCGCCGTGTCCTGGGCCGCCAGGGCGATGGCGAGGGCCAGCAGCGCGCCGCTCATCGGTCCGCCTC
>JBFYZE010000451.1:0-3908 GCA_041309665.1 Gemmatimonadales bacterium
CAGCGCCGGGCCGCCGCTCGGGCCCGGGCCACGACCGTGTCGGATCGGGCGGCGGCCTCGGCGGACCCGAGGAGCCGGCGCATCCCCTCGTGGGCGCGCTCGGGGGCGTCGAGGCGAAGCGCCCACGCCACGCGGGTGAGCGCCGCGTCCAGGCGGAGACGGCCGTCTGCCGCCGCCTGATCCAGGTCCCACCATCCTACGTCCGCCTCCCCCGCCTCCAGGAGCGCTTCGGCCCGCCACAGGTGCCCCTCTGCCGTGAGGTGCCCGGAAGGGAGGCCTCCCAGGGCCAGGTTGAGGAGGCTCGTGCCCTGCACGCGATCGCCGGCGATGACGTTCGCCACGCCCAGGTGGAGGAGCGCCTGGAGTCGGACGGTCTCGCTCCCGGCGCGCTCCGCCGCCTTCTCCAGGCTCGCCCGTGCCTCTCGGAACTCGCCCCGACGCAGGTACGCCCGGCCCATGAGGAGCAGCGCATCGTCGGCCCACTCGCCCTCCGGCGCCCGGCGGTACCCGCCCGCCGCCTTCTGGATCACCTGGGCGTAGCGGGCCGCGGCGAGCGAGTCACGGCCGGCCCGACGGTGCCGCTCCCCCTCCTCGAAGAGCCGCTCCGCGTTGTAGAGGGCGTTGTAGTAGACGCATCCGGTCAGAAGCAGGAAGGCGCCGGCGACCGCGGCGCCAGGCATCCTCACCTTCCCTCCCCTGCCGTGCTCCCCGATCCCGGAGGGTAGCGCTGGAAGAAGCGCGTGACCGCCCTGGCCAGCGCCTTACCCGCCTCTTCCTGGAAGGCCGGGTCGCCGATGAGCTTCGCCTCCTCCGGGTGCGACAGGTACCCGATCTCGACGAGGACCGCGGGCATGATGGCGTTGGTGATCACGGCCAGGGGCGCCTGCTTCACGCCCCGGTCGGGCCCGGGATGAGATCTGCCCACCTCCTGCTGGACCATCTCCGCCAGGAGGGACGACCAGTGCTGCTGGTCGAGGTTCTTCAGCTCCCGGAGGATGAAGTCCAGATCCCCGGCGCTGCCGTCCGGCGCGGTCTCCACCGCCAGGGGAGCGTTCTCGATGGCCGCCACCCGACGCTCGTGCTCCGTGCGGGCCTCGGACAGGAAGTACGTCTCGAACCCCCGCGCCGGGGAGCCCCGCACGGCGGCGGAGTTGGCGTGGATGGACACGAAGACCGCGTGCCGCTCCCCCTTCGCCGTGGTGGCCCGCGCTCCCCGGTCCCAGAGGGGCACGAAGGTGTCGCCGTCGCGGATCATGATCACTTCGAACACGTCCGATTTCTTCAGCTCGGCAGCCATGGCGCGGGCCACGCCCAGCGCCACGGTCTTCTCCCGGATCCCGCTCCGGGACACGGCCCCCGGATCCTCGCCCCCGTGGCCCGCGTCGATGACCACGACGCGCCGGGCGCTGGGGTCCCGGGCGGGCGCCGGCGGAGCGCCGGAACGACGTGGCGCCTCGGTGGCGGGACGGGGCGCCCCCTTCCAGGTCAGCACCATCGTCCCGGCCTCGAACGCGTAGTCGTCCGGGAGCCTCGCCGGGAGGAGATCGGTGACGAGCTGGAGGGGCACGAAGAACTCGGCACCCTCGAAGTACGGCGCGTGCACGAGCTGCGCGACCGCCGCGCCCCAGCGGAGGAAGGGCGTCCCGTCGCGGAGCTCCAGGCGCGCCCCCCGCGGGCCCGCCAGCAGCGCGCCCACCGGCGTGCGCTCCACCCTCCACCCCGCTGCCCCGAGGCGGCTCACGGGAAGGGCCGGGAAGCCTCGCGCCGAGGCGATCTCCACAGCCGCCTCGGCTTCCCCCGACCTGAGGCGGAGCGCCTGCGCCTGGGCGGCGCCCGGGCCGGGCACGAACGCCAGGGCGGCAGCCACGGCCAGGGCCGCGCGGCTCACCGGTCTCCCTCGGACCGGCGCGCCTCCCGGTCCAGCTGCCTCTGCTTGAGCGCATCGCGCTTGTCGTGGAGCTTCTTGCCCCGGGCGAGGGCAAGCTGGACCTTGGCCCGCCCCCTCAGGAAGTAGATCTCGAGGGGAACCAGGGTGAGCCCCTTCTCCTCCACCTTCCCCACGAGCCGGCGGATCTCGTGGCGGTTGAGGAGGAGCTTGCGCACGCGGAGCGGGTCTTCGTTGAAGCGGTTGGCCTGCTCGTACGGGCTGATGTGGAGGCTGTGCAGCCACACCTCACCGCGCTCCACCATGGCGTAGGAGTCCTGGAACGACGCCTTCCCGTCGCGGAGCGACTTGACCTCCGGCCCTTTCAGGGCCATCCCGGCCTCGAAGCTCTCGAGGATCTCGTACTCGTGGCGCGCCTTGCGGTTGCGCGCCACCACCTTGCGGGCGTCCTCGCTCACCGTCCGATCCCGCTCAGTAGACGAGGACGGGCGTGCCCACGTCCACCATGTGCATGAGGGCTCGCGCGTCCTCGTTGGTGAGACGGATGCACCCGTGGGACACGCGCCGGCGCTCGGGATCCGGATGGAGGAGGAGCGCGGGTTGGTTCGTCCCGTGGATGGCGATGCCGTCGCCCAGGTAGATGGCGGTGGTGCCCATGACCCCCCGCATGATCCGCGACGGGCTGTTCGCGGCGGGGATGGGGAGCCCCTTCTCCACGTAGTGCCAGTCGGGAGCCTCCCAGAGCGGGTCCTTCTCCATGCGCCGGACCCGGAACATCCCCCGGGGGGTGGAGAACTTCCAGCGGTGCTCGCCGGTGTTCAGGCGGAAGCCCGTGCCCGTCCCGGCGGGCGCCGACCACACCGCGCGCGCTCCGTCGAACACGAAGACGCGGTTCTCCGCCAGGTGCACCACCACATACCGCTCCGCCTGCCCCACCAGGGGCCGCTCGGTGACCACCTCGCGCTCCAGGATGTCCTGGCGGAAGCGGACCTCCCCCCCGTCGTCGGGGTGGGGCTGGGCGCGCACGGGCGCCGCACCCGCGCAAAGGGCGAGGACGAGCGCTGCCCAGCGCCTCACGACGCGCCTCCGGAACCGGCCCGTGCCATCACTCGCCCGGCCTTTCGCATGGTGTACACCTGGGCCACTTCGCCGCCCAGAATAAACACTACCGCTTCGTAATAGATCCAGAAGAAGAGGATGCCCACGGTGGCCAGGTTGCCCCAGGTCGAGGTGTAGTCGGCAACCTGGGTGGCATACCACGAGAACCCGACCTTCAGCGCCTCGTGGAGCACGGCGGCGAAGGTGGCGGCCACCGCGGCGGTGCGCCACGGGATGCGTCGCATGGGCAGGTAGCGGTACAGGAACAGGAAAAGGGCCCAGATGGAGAGCAGGGCCAGCCCCTGTCCGAAGAGCCGCTCGGCCATCCCCACCAGCGATCCGCCCATGCCCAGCGCGCCCACCCCCAGGCCCACGGCCGCCCCCAGCGTGATGGTGACACCCAGGTTGAGGGTGAGGAGGACGGCGCCCACCACCACGACCAGCATGTCGAAGAGCTTTCCGCGGAGGATGCTGCGGTCCGAACCGATGTCGAAGATCTCCCGCAGGGCGACACGCAGCGTCCCCACCAGGCGCGTGGCGAACCACGCGAAGAGGAGGGCGCCGAACAGGGTGAACCCGCTGCGCTGCTCCAGGACCCCAGACACCACGGCCCCGGCCAGCTCCGCGACATCCACGCCCCCCGCGCCCTTGGGCATCACCCCCGCCACCAGCGCGACGATGGCCTCCGCCGGGTCCTCGACCTGGGCGGCGAGGACGTAGCCGATGATGCCGACCCCCAGGAGAAGAAGTGGAAGGGCCGCCACAAGGAGGTTGAACGCCACCGCGCCGGCCATGAAGAAGACGTCGTCCTCCTGGACCTTGGTCCAGAGGCGCCGCAGGAACTCCCCGATGCGGTAGCTGCGGGCGTCGAAGAGCGTCCGGCTCAGCACCATGGCTCCCCCGGCCCAAATGGAGACGCCGCGGC
>JBFYZE010000452.1:0-16049 GCA_041309665.1 Gemmatimonadales bacterium
GACCTGGAAGGGCCCCACGCCCACCAGGACCTGCATGACGGTTGCGCCCACCCACAGCCACGCCGCCACGCCGAGCACCCGACGGGCGCCCCACCGGTCCGAGAGCATCCCGGCGGGGACCTGGAGGAATGCGTACCCGAGCAGGAAGGCGCTGAACAGGCCTCCCATGGTCACCTGGGTCAGGCCGAACTCCTCCATGAGGAGCACGCCCGCCGTGGACACGTTGACCCTGCACATGTAGCCGGCGGTGGCGGTGGCGCACAGGAGCGCCACGATGCGCCAGGGCGCGCCGGGGTGGAGCGGCTCCCGGTTCATGGGAGTGGCGTCAGATCCTCTTCCTCATGAGCGTCTCCGAAGCGCCCTCCACCACCTGGTCGGGGAGCTCGCCCACGACCTCGTATCCCCGTCCCTCGTAGAGGCCCCGGGCCCGGTGGTTGAACGACGACACGCAGAGGAAGAACCAGCGCGCCTCGCCTCTCCAGCGCGCCTCGGCGAAGTCCAGGAGCGCGCTCCCCACCCCGTGTCCGCGCACGTCCGGGGCGACGGCGATGGACTTGAGGTACGGCGAGCCCGCCAGCCCCTTGTCCTGGAGGACGGCGACGCCGAGGCGGCTCCCGTCGCGCACCGCCACCCACACCTCGTAGCGGGGGTCGAAGCACATGTGGCGCAGCGAGGAGAGCGTCGCGCCGAGGCGGAGCCAGGGGTCGGAGCCTGCCATGAGCTCCGCTGCCCAGTCCCGGTCGGCGGCGGTGGCTTCGCGGATGAGCATGCGTGAGGATACGCCGGGCTCGCGCGCGGGGCCATGGAGCGGGCGTCGAGGGGCGGCCGCCCCGGTGCGGGCTCAGGAGCCGGCGCGCGCCGGGGGGCGCCAAGGTAGATTCCGGGTGGCTCCCTTTTATGGGCGGGCACTTCATCCAGGAGGATCCCATGAAGCTCGCCGAGACGAAGTACGACAACCGGGTCACCGGGTGCTGCGCCGACGTGGATCCCGCCGAGTGGGACGGCCGCACGCTGACCTGGACGGACCAGCGTTTCGTAAAGGACACCATCCGGGCCTTCTTCCACGTTCCGTTGAACTTCGGCGCGGTGGTGACCCGAACCCACGCCGCCATCGAGAAGGCGGAGGCCTACCCGGAGCGGCCCCTATGGCTCTCCGACGAGGTCTCGCCGTGGCGCTCCGACCTCTACCTGCAGGTGGACCGGGACGTCCCCGGCGCCGAGACGGTGACCCTCTCGGGGACTTTCGTGACCAAGGTCTTCGAAGGCCCCTTCCGGGATGCAGGGAAGTGGGCGGAGGCCATGCGCGCGCGCGTCGCCGCCGAGGGGCGGGAGATGAAGGGGCTCTACTTCTTCTACGCCATTTGTCCGAAGTGCGCCAAGCACTACGGGCACAACCGGGTGGTGCTGTTCGCGCGGGTGGGGTAGGCGGAGTCCGGGTCGGCCGGCGAAGGGCTACCTGGGCGAGTCCGAGCAGATGATCCTGTTGGCGATCCTGCAGAGGGCGGACGACGCCACGGGCCTTCAGGTCCGCAGGGAGCTGGAGGAGTCGGCGGACCGGGCGGTCTCGAAGGGCGCCTTCTACACGACGCTCGATCGCCTGGAGCGGAAGGGATACGTGGTGAGGGATGTCCGGCCTCCCGAGGGCCTGGCCGAGCTGAGGAAGTCCCGGGCGGCGCTGGAGAAGCTGTGGCGCGGACTGGGCGGGCTCCTCGAGGGCGCGTGAGGCAGGGTGGCCTGATGAGCCGTTCGCCCGCCTCCCCGCCGGCACCCAACCTCCGGAGAGTTGCGGGGAAGACGCCTCACCCCAACAACGAGAGGCGGACCGAGATGCGGATCGGGGTCGTGGCGGGAGGTCGGCCCAGGCGAGGCCGCAGGGCGCCTATCTCGGGCAGACGCCGCCGGGCCGCCGACGCTGAACGTCTGGTACGTGGAGCGCGAGGGCGACGGCTGGGGCGAGCCCAGGAACCCCGGGCCACCCTTCAACCCCATGAAGGCCGTGTACGTCTCGGCGACCCGCTCCGGCGACATCTACACCACCGACATCTCCCTGGGGATGGGCCGCGAGGCCCTCGGCGTGGCGAAGCTGGCGGGGGGAGCGCCCGCGGCCATCGAGCGGCTCGGCGCTCCCCTCAACGCGGGGGCCGCCGACCTCTATCCCTGCGTCGCCCCCGCCGGGAGCCACCTCGTCTTCACGCGGAGAGAAGGGGGGCACGGCAGCCCCACGGCGCTGTACGTGTCGTTCCGGAGCGCCGACGAGAGCTGGGGGGAGCCTGCTCCGGTGGCCCTGGGGATGAGCGCCGGCACGCCCTTAGTGTCACCGGCCGGCCATCCCTGACGAACCACCCCCCTGAGGTGTCAGGCCTGGCCGAGGCCCGGTGGCAGCGCGTTCCGGCGCACCTCAAGGACTTCCGGGCCGCGGTGGGGGGCTGAGCCTCACCACGCCGATCCCCCGTGCCGCGTCCCACTCGATGGTGGTGCCGTACGGGCTGGAGCGATCGATCAGGTCCTGGATGATCTTCCGCCCCAGCTCCCGGTCCGCCAGCAGGGGGCGTCCCCGCACAGCCGCGGGCCTGCCGAACCCCAGGGTGATGGGGTGGAGTTCCAGGGAGAGCAGCCGGCCGCCGTCCCACGTGGGCATGGCCACCACCGACTCCCAGATCTCCCGGTTCACGGGGAATCCGGTGGTCTCGTTCCGGTAGCGCGACGCGTTGAAGTCGGCCACCCACTTGCCCATGTCGTCGGCGATGCCGTAGGGCTCGTAGTTGTCGTAGGGGAGGCGGAGCAGCGTCTCGTTCTGGAAGATGAAGTCGCCCAGAGAGTAGAAGATCGGCCTGCCCTTGTAGATCTCGATCCCCGTCAGGTGGTGGGGGCCGTGTCCCACGACGACGGTGGCGCCCGCGTCCACCATGGCCCGGGCGAAGACCTTCAGGTAGTCCCCCTGGTTGTGGGCGTGGATGGACACGATGACGAAGTCGGCCAGGGCCTTCGCGTTCCGGACCACGTCGGCGATGGCCTGAAGGTCGTCGGCGTTGGGCTCGGTGCGGACGCGGGCCGGCTCGCCGGCCTCCACGCGTGTACCGAACACGCTCAGGGGCTGCCCGGGCTCGGTGACCCGCTGGCCCATCTTCAAGAGCACGCCCCGCATTTCCTCCAGGTGCGCAGGGAGCACAACCTGCGTGCTGGTGAACCGGAGGGGGTTCAGCCCGGGGCGTCCGCGCACGCCGCCTCGCGGAGCGCCCGCCCGGGACGCGTCGCTGAAGGTGGACGACGCGGAGATGAGCGCCACCCGGCCCTCGTGGGTCTCCAGGAAGCGCGCCTCCCGCGCCTCGTACAGGTCCTCTCCGGCCCCCGCGGTCACGAGCCCGGCGGACTCTGCGTGACTGCGGGTGAGCCGCATGCCGTCGTAGCCGTAGTCGCCCGTGTGGTTGTTCGCCATGGAGACCATGTCGAAGCCGGCCCAGACGAGCTCCTTCGCCAGCTTCGGCTCGGCCCGCATGTACGTGCCGCCGCTCTGGGAGGCCGGGGACGGCTCGTAGTCGTGGAAGAGCACCTCCAGGTTGGTGAAGGAGACGTCCGCGCTCCGGACCAGCTCCATGAGCTCGAGGAACGCGGGCTCCTTGAAGGGCGAGATGGCCCGTGTGATGATGGCGTCCCCGGTGAGCGCCATGGTGAAGGTGCCGTTCCCGGAGAGCTTCCCGGAGGGGTCCGCCTGGGGAAGCGCCGGCGCAGGGGTCCAGAGGGCGAGGAGGACGGCGGCCAGGAACGGCCGCGGCGAGGACGGGCGACGTCGGGTCAGCATGGAGCGGCTCCAGCCAGGGTGGGGATGCCCAGCTGAGACGCACTATAGGGTGTCACCCAGCGTGTTGCCATCGGACGCCAGCGCCGAAGCTGGGCGACGCACGCCGGCGTAGATTGCGTGCGGCGGGATCGTCCCGAACACCGGAGGATCCCATGAAGCTTGCAGACGCGAAATCCGACAACCGCGCCACCGGATGCTGCGCGGACGTGGATCTCACTGTGTGGGACGGCCGCACCCTGACGTGGACGAACCAGCGGTGCGTGAAGGACCATGTCCGGGCTCTCTTCCACATGCCCCTGAACTTCGGCGCCGCCATGAGCCGCGCCCACGCCGCCCTCGAGAAGGCCGAGGCGTACCCGGAGCAGCCCCTCTGGCTCAGCGACGAGACCTCGCTGTGGGGCTCGGACCTGTACATGCCGGTGGACCGGGAGGTGCCAGGGGCCGAGACCGTGACGCTCTCTGGGACGTTCGTCACCAAGGTCTTCGAGGGCCCCTACCGCGACGTGGGCACGTGGGTGCGCGCGATGCGGCAGCACGTCGGGGCTCAGGGTCGCGAGATGAAGAAGCTCTACTTCTTCTACGCGATGTGCCCGAAGTGCGCGAAGCGCTACGGGCACAACCGGGTGGTGCTGTTCGCACAGGTAGGGTAGAGCGGCTGCTGGTTCGGCGAGCGCTCGTAGAGCGAGACGACGAGCTTTTACGGCGTCCGGATCCGCTCCGCCATCCCCGGCCAGGCGACGCGCATGAAATGAGCCGTGTTCCAGGTGAAGACCGCGTCCACCCCCGCGCGCTCCGCACACTTGAGGATGAGCGCGTCGTAGACCTGGCCGCTGCGGGCCTCCGCCCCGGCAACCTGGCGGAGCACCCAGAGGTAGCCCTCCACGTCGAGGGTCACCGGCGTGAAGGAGCGGGCCACGTGTTCCACGGCCTGGAGGACCTGGTCGACCCTGCGGACCTTGCGTCCCGGGGTGGCCGACAGGGTGGCGTACAGCTCGGCCAGGGAGTGGGCAGCCACGAAAGCCCGCTGGGGCTCTGCACCGGTCACGAGCGCCAAGGACCGCTCGTGGTGCTGGTGGGCGGCGTCGGAGGCCGCGAAGAGGACCGTGGTGTCGCAGAGGAACGCCCCCGGATATGCCCCGGCCTTGGGAGGGCTACCCATCGCCCCTCACCCGGCGGCTCCGTCGCTCCCGCTCCTCGGAGACAGCCTGTGCGGGGTCGATGACCCCGGCGTCGCCCGACCGGAAGACGATCCATCCGCTCGGGTGCACCTCGGCCGGGACCTCCTCCGCCTTGGGGCGCAGCACGATCCCCTCCTCGGACTCGATGAGCTCCAGGCTGTACGCCCCGTCGTCGAGGTCGTACCGCTCTCGTACCGCCTGGGGGATCACCAGGCGGCCGGACTGGTCCATATGGATGGTGCGGATCATGGCAGCAAAATGGCAGAGTATGTTGGTATCTGCAATGCCACCAGCCGTCGAGGGCACGCCCGGGACCGTGCTGTTCGCCCCGGTGGGCTGAGGGGCTGCTCCTCTTCCGGGCGGGTCTCCAGCCGCTCTCCGTCGTACATTGCCTGCGTCCCCGACCCGACCCCCGGCCAGCACGGGAGCTCATCCATGCGCCGCGTTGCCCTGTCCGATTCCGCCCTCGTCCTCCTCGTCCTCCTCTGCGCGCCGCTTCCCCTGGCCTCGCAGCGCACCGATCCGCTCGCGACGCCCCTCCCGCCGGAGGTCCTCCGCCTCCTCGCCAACGAGGTCAGCGGCCAGACGGCCTTCGACAACCTGGTGAAGCTGGCGGGTGCGCCGTGGGCTCGGACGCCGGAGGAGCTCTCCGGGGAGAGCCGGTTCTACGAGGCGGACGAAATCCTGCGCATGGCGCGCGCCTACGGCATCGGGACCGTGCGCCTGGACCGGTATCCGGCCCCCGGGACCTTCGACTACCCCGTCGAGGGGGAGTTGTGGGTGAACGGGCGGCGCATGGCACGCATCCCCGCCGACCCGGCGCTCGTGGCCAACGGATCGCGCACCGGCGAGGTGGCGGGTAAGCTGGTGTTCGTGCCTGAGATGCAGGCGGCGCAGGTGGAGCGGCTGCGCTCCGAGCTGGCCGCGTCTCCGGAGCGCTACCGCGGGGCCGTGGCCCTCATGTGGTCTCATCCCCGGGGCGCCGTCTTCGAGGCGCTGGACGACGCGGGGGTGAGTGCCGTGGTCAGCTTCAACGCGCGGGAGCGGTACCTGGACCCGGACCAGGTGGTCTACTCCAGCGGGGGCTACGCCCAGGGGGAGAGCCTGCGCCTGGGACTCACCGTGTCGTGGCGCCAGTGGTCCGAGCTCCTGGAAGACGTCCAGCGGGGCGACGACGTCCAGGTACGCGCCCGCGCCGTGGTGGAGAGCTACCCCAACCGCTTCGAGACCGTGTACGCGTGGATCCCCGGGACCGAGCCCGAGCTTCCGGGCGTGGTGTTCACCGCGCACCTCTTCGAGGGGTACACCAAGCGCGGGACGAACGACAACATGGGCGGCCCGGCGGTCCAGCTCGAGATCCTGCGCGCGCTGCACCACCTCGTCGGCACCGGGCAGATCCCCCGACCCCGCCGCACCCTCCACTTCGTCTGGCCCAACGAGATCAGCGGCACCTACGAGTTCATCCGCCGCGATCCGTCGCTCGTGGAACGGTGGGCCATCAACATCAACATGGACATGGTGACCGAGGGGCTGAGGAAGAACAACTCGGTCTTCACCATGAGCGAGACCCCCGCCCACCTGGCCTCCTTCTACGACGGGCTGGCAGCCTCGGTGCTGAACCGCGTGTGGCGCACCAACGACATCGTCTACCTCCCCGATTCCCCCCGCGGCCGCCCCGGGGGCCAGTACTTCCCCGATCCCATGTGGGAGAAGAACGGCTCGCTGGACGCCTTCCGCTTCTTCCTCCACGAGGCGACGGGGGGGAGCGACCACATCGTGTTCAACAACGCCTCGGTAGGCGTGCCTGGGATCGAGTTCTTCACCTGGCCCGACCAGTGGTACCACGCCGACAAGGATCTACCCGAGAACGCCGACCCAACGCAGATGAAGCGGGTGGCCTTCATCGGCGCCGCCACCGCGTGGACGAGCGCGGCGCTGGCCGACGAATGGCTCCCCGGGCTCCTGGACGCGGTGTCGGACTACGGGCACCGGCGGCTGGCGGAGCGGGGGATACCACGGGCGCTGGAGATCCTGGATGCGGCCGCCGCCCGGTCAGCCGCCGGTCCAACGGGCGCCGCCGGGAGGGAGCGGGACGCGGCGATGCTCCAGGCGTGGTCGGTGCTGAAGGCCTCGCTGGACCGGGAAGCTGACGCGGTCCGGTCGGTCGGCGCGATCCACACCGGGAGCGCCACGGCGAAGGGGTTCGTGGATGCCCGCGTGAAGGAGTGGGACGCGCACGCCCTCGCCATGGGCCGCTGGCTGGTGGCGGCTGCCGAGGCGCGCGGGTTGAACGGCGCACGGCTCCCCTCCGCTTCCGGGCGTGAGGCGCGCGGGCGCGGCGCGGTCCCCCGCCTGGCCCCGGGGATCCGCGGCGTGGAAACGGCCCTGGCCAGGTTCGCACCCTACACGCAGTGGGTGGAGGCGCACCCTGGGGAGCTGGAATCCCTGGGGCTCAGCCGCAACCAGACCGCCCAGATCCAGAACTTCATCGACGGGAAGCGCGCGGTGCCGGACATCCTGTGGTGGGTGCGGGGCGTGACCGCCGAGCCCACCACCCTCGATCAGGTGACGGGATACCTGCGCATCCTGGAGGAGGTGGGCTGGATCGAGATGTGAGGCGGGAACGGATCTGACGCGCGGGCCCTCGCCGCGCCATCCCCGTGCCGGGTCAGTCTGCCGCCGCGAACGAGAAGTGCATCTGGGTGATCACCCACGCGCCGTCGCGCCGCTCGACCACGCCGGTCCAGCGCGTGTCCTTCCATCCGATGGGCCTGCCGTCCCACTCGCCCAGGTCGTCCAGCATCGCCGACCACCAGGCCACGTCGCCGGAGCGGGAGAACGTCACGCGGAGGTCCCGAACGTCCAGGTAGGTGGCCTTGAAGCGCGGGTCCATCCAGAAGTCGAAGTTCGTGACGAAGGCGTCCCAGCCGACCACCGAGGTCGAGTCCGGGTTGAAGATGAACAGCTCCGGGTCGTGGGCGATGACGCGCTCCAGGAGAGGCCGGTCCTTGGTGAGGGCCCAGGCGATGGATGCGTGGATCGTCCGTTCCACGGCGGCCTTGTCGTCCGGGCCTGGGCCCGGCGGCTGCTCCTGGGCCAGGGCCGGCGTGGCCGCCACGGAGAGGAGCAGCGCGAGGATCACGCGCGAACCGTTCATCACGAACCTCCTGTCAACCGACGGATCCATTCCCGGGCGGGCCCCATGCTCGGGTCCCGCTCGAGGCATTCCTGGTAATACCGGACAGCGGTGGCGGTGTCGCCCATGACCCTGTGGAGGTTGGCCAGGCCCCAGGGCCCGTTCAGGGAACCGGGGTAAAGGTCCTCGAGGTGCCGGAACGTCTCCAGGGCCGCCGCGTGGTCGCCGCGCTCCATCATCGCGTTGGCCGCCAGCGTGAGGACCAGGTCCGGAGGATCGAGCGTCAAGCCCAGCTCGCGCGAGATGAGGCCGTAGTGGGCCCGGATCTCCGCCAGGCTCCCCGCCTCTCCGGGGGAGGGGAACGGGTAGTCGCGGAACAGGTCGAAGAGGGCCTCGCGGGTCTGCAGAGGAGGCAGGAAGAAGCGCCACGCCGGGTCCACGTCGATGCGCCAGCGGAACCCCTCCGCCACCCCTGCCGCCAACCCCGCGCTGAGGGTCTGCAGGGGCTCCGGGTCCCGGGGCCCGCCTCCGAGGTCGTGACTTACCGCGAAGTAGATCCCCCGGGCGTGTGCCGACCTCGCGAAGGCAGGCAGCTCGCGGCACAGAGATCGCTGGGGGCCGTCGACGACGCAGGGGTCGTTCAGCACGAACGCCTGGAACGTCCCCGGCGCCTCCAGGAGCGTGTACAGGCCGAAGACCGCCGCAGCTTGCGGGCCCACCATCACGCGGAAGGGCTTGGTCCGGTATTCGGCGTCCACGAAGGGGACGAGCTCCTCCCGGACGAAGCGCAGGAATCGATCGGCTCGCCCCTCCTCGCCGAGCGCGCGCTCCCGGGGCCAGGGGAGGAGATCGCGGTACCGCTGGGTGTTCGGGATCCCCACCAGGATCGCCGGGGGCATCCGGTCCATGGAGAGGTGGTAGAGGTCGTTCACCAACTGGGAGAAGTACCCCTCCACCCAGTCCGAGTAGAAGACGTATACCACCGGGTAGGCGAGGTCGTCGGCGGAGTACCCCCGGGGGAGGTGGACCTGGAGGACGCGATCCTCCGCGAGGACGGAGGAGTGCACGACCCGGTAGGTCCCCAGGGTGAGCGGATCGCCGTCGGATTGGGAGAGCGCCGTGGTCGGCAGGGAGAGCAGGAGGGTCGCCGTCGCGAGGGTGGCGCGTCGGAGGCGAGCGGAGGGAGCCATGACCGGTGACTCCGGGCCGACCCGCTACGCTCCCCCGCCCGGCCGCATCTCCCAGAGCACGTTCACGATCCTCCACTCGCCGTTGAGCTTCCCCATGTGGACGTAGTCCACCCACTGGGCGGCGTCCACACGCACCGAGGCCGCCGACCCGAAGATGTCGAGGATGGTGACGTCGGCCCTGCGGGCCTCCGGCGGCACCGGGTTCTGGGCCATGGCGCGGGTGACGAGCACGAGCGTCATGGCGCTCATGTTCTCCAGCGCGCTCCGTCCGTTCGCCGGGTTGGTGCGGACGACGCGCTTGGCCAGGTCCGGGTGCAACGCCCGCTCCATGCGCGCGGCGTCACCCGTGTAGTAGCCCTCGATGTAGTCGAGGGCGGCTTTCCGGATGCCGGCGGAGTCGGCGGCGGTCTGGGCCGAGACGGGAGGGGGGAGGGCGGCGCCGAGCGCCAGGACGGAGAGGCAGGCCACCAGCGAGGTACGCCGGGTCATGCGCGGCTCCCTTGAGGATGCGGGTGGGGACGGTTCCCCACGTGCCGATCACTCCTGGGATCAGGTACGATGTTGGAGAGAGGCGCGTTTCAGGGGAGGCCACCGGCTGTCGGCGGTGTGCGGCGGCGGTGTCCGCCCCGCCGCTCAGCCCAGGTCGGGCGCTCCACGCATCCGTGGGAGCTGGGCCAGGCGCCGCAGATTCTCCTGCGCCGGCTCGTAGTCGGGAGCCAGCAGGAGCGCGACCCGCCAGTGCCGCTGCGCCTCCGACCTCTCTCCGCGGATGTCCGCGATCACGCCGAAGAGGTTGAGTGCCTCGGGGCGACGATCGTCCTCGTCCATGGCCTCTTCCAGCCGCAGGAGGGCCGAAGGGAAGTCCCTGGCCAGGACGCGCTCTTTCGCCTGCTCCACCAGCGAGGCGTACCGCGCCGGATCTCCGCTCCTGCGGACCTTCGAGCCATTGCCGCCTGCCGCCGCCGTCAGGGCCCCTTCGACGACCGGGTCCGCGCCGCACGCACCGGTCAGCAAGACGATGCGCGGGCCCCCGAAGGCGCCGACGTCATCCGGGCCGAGGGCCCCAAGGCTACGACGCCCGGCAGGCGAGAGATCCATCACCACGAGATCCAGGGAGGGATCGGTCGCCCAGTCGGAGGCCGGCTCGCACTGACCCTCGACGACGACGGAGAATCCCGTCGCCCTGAGAGCCTGGACCAGCTCCGACCGCCCGGGAGAGGGGGACGCCACGACCAGCGCGTGCTTCCTGTCTCTCCGTGCTGATTGCTGGACACCCTCGCGGATGACCAGGGCTCGCGACGTGTCCGACATGGGTCCACCTCCTTGCCACGCTCGGTTCTTCGGCAAGGAAGATGGATTTCGGGCCGCGAAGGAGGCACAAAGACGACGCGGAGCCGCGTTAGGGAGACGCTAAGAGAGCCCCTCGACGTCCTCGGCGGGCAGGCGCAGGGAGAAGATGCTTCCCCCTCCCGGGCGCGGGCGGAAGTCCACACTGCCTCCCTGGAGGCGGGCGGCCTCACGGGCGATGGTGAGCCCGAGGCCCGTCCCCGCACCCTTGCTGGCCGAACCCCGATAGAAGGCCTCGAAGACACGGCCGCTGTCCGCTTCGGCGATGCCCGGCCCCCGGTCCATCACCTCGAAGACGAGGTCGTCCGCGCGGCGTGAGACCAGGAGGTCGATCCCGACGCCGCCCGGGGTGTGGCGCAGCGCGTTCTCGACCAGGTTCACCAGGGAGCACAGAGCCTGGACGAAATCGAAGCGTCCCACCGGGATCTCCCCACCGCTGGGCATGGTGACACGGATGCCGGAGCCTCCGGGGAGGCCGCGGACCCGTTCCAGGGCGGCTCCCACCAGGTCCTCGGCAGCATAGAGCTGGGGATCCAGCTGTGTCCGGCCTCCCCGGATGCGCGACAGGTCCAGGAGGTCGGTGACGTAACGGCTCAGGCGCTCGGCCTCCTCCTCGATCACCGCGGCGGCTTCCACGCCCTCGGCGCGGATCTCCGCCGCCGTGGCCCGGATGGAGGTCAGGGGCGTGCGCAGATCGTGGGAGACCGTAGCCAGCAGCTCGTCCTTGAGCCGAGTGGCCTCCCTCAGGGCGGTCAGCTGCCCGGCTTCCTGCGACAGCCGCTCGATCTCCGCGGCGCGCCGCTCCGCGAGGGCGACCGCTTGCTGCTGCCGGTGCAGGAGCTCGGCGGCGACGGCCGCGGTGGTCAGGAAGGCCACCAGGATCCACCACTCCAGGGGATCGGCGATGGCGAGCCGGTAGAGCGGGTGGAGCAGGAAGAAGTCGAATGCGAGGAAGGACGCCACCGCCACGACCAGGCCGACCACCCGTCCTTCCCTGGCGCTCGCGCCGAGAACCACGAGCAGGTACGCGAGAGCCATGTGCGCCTGGTCGAGCTGCTCGCGGTAGGTCCAGAGGGCGACGGTCATCACCGTGCCGATGAGCAGCCACCCCGCCAGGCCCGCGGCCAGGCGGGGGAGGCGGGCCGGAGACGACGGCGTCATCCCACCTCCAGGCGGTAGCCGACGCCGGGCTCCGTGATGATGATCCGGGGTCGCACGGGGTCGGGCTCCAGCTTGCGGCGCAGGCTCGCCACGTACACGCGCAGATACTGCTGCGGGTCACCCCCCGAGGCGGCCCAGGCGGCCGCGAACAGCTGCCGGTGGGTGAGGGTCCGGCCTGCGTTCTTCAGGAACGCGCGCAGGAGGGCCCACTCCGTGGGTGTGAGGTGCACGCCCTGTCCCTCGCGGCGTACCGTGCGCGCCCCTGGATCGATGACCAGGTTCGCCACCCTCACGACGCCCTCGTCGCCGGGTACCTCCGACAGGGCCGCTCGCCTCACCTGCGCGCGCGCTCGCGCCACGAGCTCCGCGGGACTGAAGGGCTTGGTCACGTAGTCGTCGGCGCCCTCGTCCAGGAGCCGGACCTTCTCGGCCTCCGAGTGCATCGCGGAGAGCACGATGATGGGCACGGTGGTCCACTTCCGGAGCTCGGCGCACACCCACTGGCCCCGCTTGTCGGGGAGAGCGAGGTCGAGGATCACCAGGTCCGGCCGGTGAGCGGCGGCCAGGTCCACGGCTTCCACGGCCGTGCCGGCCTCGAGGACGCGTTCGAACTCCCGCGCCAGGGCGTTCCTCAGCGCCCGCCGGATGTGCGGCTCGTCGTCCACGACCAGCACCGTGCCCAGCATCTCCCTGCCTCCTGCGGGCGGACGGATCTGGTCAAAGCTAGGGGAGTCCATGATCGCTGCCTACGCCCGATCCGGCGCGGTTCCCGGGGAACGGTGGTGACGCCCGTGCGACGCTCTCTCGCAGATCCATGAGGATCGCACCCACGGCGACGAAGATGGCGTAGAACTCCAGGCGCCCCAGGAGCATCCCTATCGCCTCCGCCCAGAGCACGCCGCCGGGGGCGTCGGCGGAAGTGACGCCGATGGAGAGCCCGACGGTCCCGAGCGCGCTGGCGAACTCGAAGAGGCTCTCCTTCAGGCCGAAGCCGTGGGACGCGAGCACGCCGGTGCCGAGGGCCAGCGCCGCCACGTACAGGAACACGAACACGGCGGCGGACGCCACCTCCTGGGCGCCGAGGAAGCGCGGCGACCCGCTGGTGCGGAGGTAGAACTCGTTGGCGGCGTGGCGCGGGCCGAGTCGGCGTTTGAGGTCGAAGACGAGGAATCGGTACAGCAGGTACACCCGGTGCTGCTTGAGGCCGCCGGCGGTGGAGTCGGTTCCCCCTCCCACGATCATGAGCAGGATGAGCGCCCACCACCCGATGGCCGGCCATGGGCCGTATGCCACCGTGGAGAAGCCGGTCGTCGTGAGCGCCGTCACGGTCTCGAAGAGGGCCACCCGGGCCACCTTCGGCACCTCGAAGGGCAGGCCCGGGCCGACCCGGAGCAGGAGCACCGCGAACGCAGCCCCGCCGAGCACAGCGAACACTCGGACCTCCCCGCTCCTCGCGAACGCGCGCCACTGGCCACGCAGGACCCGGTAGGCGGTGACGAAGCTGAGGTTCCCGAGGAACATCAGCAGGATGATGACGAGCTCGACCCCGAACGAATCCCAATGCCCGATGGATGCGTCGCGCGTGGAGAACCCGCCGGTGGAGACCGCCGCGAACGCATGGTTCAGGGCGTCGAACCACCCCATCCCCACAGCCCTGAGGAGGAGCGTCCCGAGGACGGCGTATGCGACGTAGATGCGGACCACCAGGTTGGCCGAGCGGCTCACCAGGGGAACGAGCTGCTCGCCGCGGCCCTCCGCACGGCTCAGCCCGACGCCGGGCGGGCCGAGCAGCGCGCTCAGCATGAGGATGGCCAGTCCCGCGCCGCCGGCCAACTGGAGCGTGCTCCGGAGAAGGAGGATGGTCGGCCTGGCGGCCTCCGCCCGGATCACGGAGAGGCCGGTGGTGGTCCAGCCGCTGGTGGCCTCGAAGACGGCTTCGGTGACGTCGAGCCCCCCCACCCACATGAACGGGACGGACGCGAACGTCACGGCGAGCGCCCACGACAGGAGCACGACCACGGAGGCGTCCGCCAGTCCGAGGGCTCCGCGGCCCGCGGCGGGCGTCACGCGCCGCAGCCCGACCCCGAGGGCGATCAGCGCCAGGCCGGGAAGCAGGAAGGCCGGGGCAACACCCCGCTCCCCGGGATAGGCCAACGCGGCGAGGGCAGGGGAGGCGATGACCCCCCCGGTGATGACGCCGACGGTTCCGGTGTGGGAGAGGATCTCGGCCCAGCGCACGAGCGTCCCCCGGGCGATGTGGGGGTTCATCGTGCGGCGTCGCCCAGCAGCAGCTCGAGGAACGCGTCGTGGTTCTCCGCCGCCGTGATGACCACGAGCCGGTCCCCGTCCTCGAGGCGGCTCTCCCCCTTCGGCACGAACGTCCTCCCGTCTCTCAGGACCGCGGCCACCAGGCCCTGGGAGACCCCCAGGTCCGCGAGCCGCCGACCGCAGGCCGGCGAGGATGGCCCGAGTTCGACCTCGCTCACCAGGGTCTGCCCGTCCCCGAAGGCCTCGTGGCCCCTGAGCTGGTCGAACACGGTCTCCCGGACGAGGATGCCGGCCAGGAGCTCGGTCACGGATACGGCCGCATCAACGCCGAGGCGCACGAAGGCCTCCCGGTTCTCGGGGTCGTTCACGAGCGCGATCGTCCGCCGCACCGAGAACACCCTGCGCGCGACCTGGCATGCCACCAGGTTCCGGTGGTCGTCGGCGGTGAAGGCCACCAGGGCGTCGGCCTGGAGGGCGCCCGCGTCGTCCAGAACCTCCGGCCGGGCGCCGTCGCCGACCACGACGGGCACCGACTCGAGCGCCCTGGAGAGCCGGCGGGCCTCGTCGGGAGCGTCCACCACGAGCGTGACGCGCGTTCCGTTCGTCCCGAACTTGCGCGCCAGGAAGTACGCGGGACGCCCGGACCCCACGAGCAGGATCCTCATGGCCGCCCGGCTCCGGACGGCCCCATGCCGCTCAGGAAGGCCTGGACGGCGAGCGACACGGGGGAGATGGCGCCGATCCCCAGGTCCCCGTAGGTCCCTTCCCACTCGGGGAGGAAGACGCGGGCCATCACCTTCTTCACTCCGAAGATCTCCCGCGCCACCTGCGCCACCATGAGGTTGAGGGTGTCGGAGTCCGTGGCCGCGAAGACGACGTCCGCATCGGAGAGCCCGGCCTGCCTGAGGACGCCCATCTCCGCCGCGTCGCCGATGACCGTGAAGCCGCTGTACTCGCCCGAGAGGGCGGCGAAGGCCTCCTCGTCCCGGTCCACGATGACGACCTCGGCTCCCTTGCCGCTGAGGAGGCTCCCGGCGAGGGACCCGACCCGTCCGCACCCGACGATGACCACGCGCATGCCCGGCTGGCCGACCCGTGCGGGCACCACCGGCCTGAATGGCTCCATGAGCTTCCCTGCTCTGCGAGAGGGCACTTCCCAGCGATCAACGCTCGTCAGGGGGCCGCTAAGAACGCACAAAGGGCGTGCTGTGCCCCGTGAGGAATCCGTTAACGGGAGAGGCGTCGGGCCCTCCCTCCTTGTTGCCCCGCCCCCGAATGCCGATCCTTGGGCCGGACCACCCGAACCGGCCGTGCCCCATGCCCGATCCGAAGAAGCGCCTCATCGTCGTCGGCGACCGCGTGCTCATCCAGCCCGAGGAGGGCGAGGACAGGACCAAGGTCGGCCTGTACCTTCCCGCCTCGGCGGTGGACAACCAGGCCGTGCAGGGGGGGAAGGTCCTGGCCACGGGCCCGGGGACCGCGGTGTCGGCGCCCACGGAGATCGACGAGGAGCCCTGGAAGACGGGCCACTCCGAGCCGCGCTACGTCCCGGTGCAGGCCCGGGTGGGCGACTTCGCCATCTTCTTCCGCAAGGCGGCGGTGGAGATCACGTTCGAGGGGAGCAGGTACCTGGTGGTGCCCCAGGCGGCCATCCTCACGCTGGTGCGCGAAGAGGACGAGAACGACCCCGGGCTCCTGCCCTTCGGGTGACCCCACGCCGTCGCCCCAAGCCGCCCCGTGAGCGGGCGGTGAGCCTGGACCGGTACCGGTCCATCATCCCCGACTGGACGGCCTTCACCGAGGCCTCCGCGCGGCCCGAGCCCCAGGTCTTCCGGGTGCGCACCGGGCGCATCTCCCCCGACGCGCTCCGCGAGCGGCTGGAGGCGCAGGGGTACCGACTCAGGACGATGGAGGGCCAGCCGGACTTCTTCCTCGTGGAGGACGGCCCCCGCCCCGTCTCGTTCGGCCTC
>JBFYZE010000453.1:0-21128 GCA_041309665.1 Gemmatimonadales bacterium
TGCGGATCCACTCCGCCACCTGCTCCTCGTAGTGGTCCTCGAGCCAACGCACGGCGTCCTGAACGGCCCGGTGGTCACGGACCTGGGCCGTGTAGAGGCTGCCGGAGGCTGCCTGGGCGGCCAGGGGCAGGGGCGTGACCCCGGCGGCGGCGAGGAGGAAGGCGAGAGCGGCGGCGACGAGGATCCTGGGCTGACGGCTCATGGGGGCTCGGGGTCGGGAAGCGTCGGAGGAAAGGGGGGATCCCGGCTTCAGTCGGGCAGTGGGGCCAGGACCCGCGCGTCCAGACGGATGAGGCCGAGACGGACGCGGTCCCCCTCCACGAAGGGATGCAGGTCGGAGAGCTGGAAGCGGACAGGGTGGGGAGCCGACGCTCCACCGGGGGCGAGCACGCCTCCCGGGAGGAGCGGGGTGAAGTCGAGGACGGCGCCGAGGCCGGTGGCATCCCCGGGCGAAGCCAGCGCCGACGCTTCGTGCCCGGCGTCCAGAAGCGCCGGGACGCCCACGTCGGATTCGAGACCGACCACGCGCAGCACCAGCGGACCCCGGATCGTGTCCTTCGAGATGCTCTGCAGGCTGAGTGCGAACGACCCGCTGTCGTTGGCACGGTCGTAGCTCATCTCCTCCGTCGCGATGCGGAAGCGGGCGGAGACGTCCGCGAACGCGGCGAGCGCGGCGGATCCGTTGCGGTGCACCTCGCCGGCCGTGGCGACCGGGGCGGTCCACAGCTGGGACACCCCGGTGCGGTTGTCGCTCCAGACCGGGAAGAACACGCCCGCCGGCCCGACCACGAGTCCGCTCGTGTGTCCGGATCCGTGGAAGAACCAGTTCACGCTCACGCCGGCGCTGAGGCGAGGGTCGGCCGTGGCGCTGCCCGGGGCCGCATCGTAGGCGCGCTCGAGGGGCCAGATTTCGCTTTTCCCGAAGTCGTTGGGCGCGCTGGAGACCCGCACGCTGGGGAGGAAGATTTCGCCTCCGTCCAGCGACGCGGTGAAGCGGACGTACCATCCCCGGTTGTCGGGGTGCTCGCGGCGATCGTACCACGCCACGCCCACCACGCCGGCCCCGTTGACCGCCAACGTGGGCATGAGTTGGTCCGGTCCCGTGGTCGGGTCGGGCCGGGCCCGGTCGTCACGCACCACCCGCACCGGCCTGGACCAGCTCCGACCCTTGTCGGCGGACCAGGCCAGGAGCACCTCCAGGCGCTGGTTGCGGAAGTCGTCCCAGACCGCGTAGAGCCGGTCCTTGAAGGGTCCCTCGGTCGCGTCTACGGCAAGCCGTGGGATGTGGCTCCCCTGGGACCGTTCCCGGGCCAGGTACCAGTCAGCGACGGTGACCACGTGCGAGATGGACTCTCCCCCGTCGTTGGAGATGCCGACCTTGAGCGACGTGTTGGGCTGGGTCAGAGGGTTCCGCTCGTCCCGCAGCGCCGCCCGGTCGGGGGCGTGCCCGAAGAGGGTGACGACCGTGCCGTCGGAGAGGACCACGCTGTTGCCCATCCCCGTCACGTGGCTGGGCGGGAGTCCCGGGCGCTGGACGGGGCCGTTGAAGGTCCGCCCCCCATCCAGGGAGCGGTACAGCGTCAGGGCCGGCATGCTCCCGCCCTCCAGCCCCCGGACGGAACCCGTCCCGTTCAGGTAGACCCGGCCGTGGAAGCGCCCACCGGTGCGGTCCGTGACCACGTATTCACGGTCGGTGAAGGGAAACACCACGGGGACGGAGGTCCAGCTCAAGCCTGCGTCCTCCGAGCGGTAGACGAGCGTCTTCCGATCCGACTCGTCGAACGAATCGATGGAGAGGACGGCGAAGTACGCCGTGTCACCCAGGCCGAACTCGCACACCGGGTCCGCGGTGGTGGCAGCGCCCTCGGAGACGAAGGTCTTCTTCCACGAGCGGCCGCCGTCGTGGCTGGCGTACGCCACGCCGATGATCCTGCTCTCGCCGGGACGGGTGACCATGGAGCACGCCATCATCCGCTCGGGGCGTGACGGATCGGCGCCGGCAAGGTGCTCGTAATGGGCCGCATCCGCCATGTCCGTGCTGATCTGGACGTTCCCGCCCACGGTGACCTGAGCGCCCAGGGTCGAGGGCGCGGAGAGGAGGGCGAAGGCGGCCCCCGCCCACCAGGTCACGGCGTGCGGACCAGTCAGGGCGTGTCTCTTCGAAAGCCGCACGACCGTCACCTCCCGGGCCCCAGCAGCACCGCGTTCATGAAGAGGAGCTCGGTGGTCTCGGCGTACGCCCGGTACGTGGGGTCCTCGGCGAAGGCGACGAGCTGTCCCCGCCCCACGGGCTGGTGGATGAGGAACGCCTTGCTGGCGAGCTGGGGCCGTGCGTCCTCCCAGACGATCCCCGACAGGACCAGGTCGTCCTCCTCCGCGTACCGGCCCACGTTGGTTCCCTCGTCCAGGGTGATGGGGGAGAAGACGCGGCTCCCCTCCACCATGGCGCCGATGTCCCCGTCCGTCCCCGCCGAGAGCCAGTGATCGGTGTCCAGGAGCACGCGGAGGATGGCGCCGGGGGTCTCCTCCGGCGCCTCGTCGGCGGGGGCGATGGCGTCCAGCCAGTCCACGGGCTGCTCCTGGGTCTTCTTCGCCGGAGCCGGCGTGCCCTCCGCCCGACCCCCCCGCCGCTCGGCCTTGGTGGCCAGGAGGCCTGCGCGGCTGGCCCACGCCGTGGATTCGGCCATGGTCACCACCGTGCCCCCGTCCCGCATCCACGCCTGCAGGCGCTCCACCATGGGTGCGCCCACCACGCTGCCGTAGCTCCCGCTGGGGAAGACGATGACGTCGTAGTCCGTCAGCACCGCCCGGCCCAGCGCGGCGGCGCGCACCGCCGAGACCCGCTGGCCGTAGCGCCGCTCCAGGACGTAGCGGGTCCAGCCGGCCGAGAGCGACGAGCCCGGCTGGTCCCAGACCAGGAGGACGCGGGGTGGACGGAGCGCTCTGTTCCCGCCGCTCCCCAGGCTCGTGCCCTCGCGCACGTACGAGTCGTCCACCGGGACGACCTCGGCGCCGTGCTTGGCGGCGATGGAGGCGAGGCGGCGCGCCAGGTCGGCGTCGTTCTCGGAGGTGCGGACCAGCGCGGTGCCCACGCCGAAGCTCCGCCCCTGCAGCGTGAACTTCCCGCCCGAGGCGCGCACCCGGATCCCGGAGCGGAGCGCCTCGGCCACGGCGGCGGCGCCGTTGCTGCCCCAGGGGATGAGGTACCCCACCTCGGCCTCGGGGAGGGTCATGGCGTCGTGCAACGCCCGGGTCCCGCGCATCGGCTCGACGGATGCCCCGGTGGGGCGCATCGCCAGGTGGAGCTCCACGTCCCACAGCAGCGGCAGGCTCCACGCCGTGACGTCGTAGATCTGGTCCCGCACGCGGTTGGCTCGACGCTCCTTCTGCAGCGCCACGAAGTCCTCGTCCATGGGGGTGTGGCGGTCCAGGAGGTTCCGGGCCAGGCGATGGGCCGGCTGATCCATGGGCACCACGTACGTTCCCCGGGCGGGGAGGGTCCTGTCGCCCACCTGGACCGGGCCCGTGGCCCGGGACACCTCGATGCCGTTGGCCACCAGCGTCTCGGCGAGGCGTGCGGCCATCCCCGGGTCGTGGGCGGAGTGGAGGACGTATTCCCGGGGGCCGCTCTGCCCCATGGCCACCGCGCTCCGGCGGAACTCGAGGAAGGTGCGCAGGATGCGCTCGCGGTTCGCCGCGGCGGCACGCAGCGTGGCCATCGCCGCGGTGAAGTGGCGCAGGATGCCGTCGCCGTAGGTGAGGAGGTCGCCGTCGGAGCGCCGGTAGACCAGGCCCCGCGCCGATGCCATCTCGTAGGTGGCGCCGATGGCGCCCTGGGCCATGGGCCACGACACGCCGTAGCCCGGATAGAAGGCGTCGTAGGTGTCGCGGTTGAAGTAGGCGAAGCCGCGTTGGTCGAAGGCGCCGGCCATGGCCTGGCCGAGGAGCTCGCCCAGGGCGCGCTGCTCGCCGGTGGTCCACGTGTTCCCCGGCACGGCGTTGGGCGGGAAGTAGTAGGTGGAGTTCCCTCCCATCTCGTGGAGGTCGGAGACGATGTGGGGCATGAAGTCCAGGAGCGCCGCCACCCGCCCCCGGGTCTCGGGCTGGGTCTGGGCGAACCAGTCGCGGTTCAGGTCGAAGAGGTAGTGGTTCCCTCGGCCGCCGGGCCACGGCTCGTCCCGCTCCGCAGCCAGGGGATCGGCGTCGGGCCAGCGCGCGGCGCCCAGCTGGTTCTGGAAGAGGAAGCGGGCGCGGCCGTCGGGGTTCTGCAGGGGGTCGATGAGGACCAACGATTCCCGGAGGATGAGGTCCACCGTGGAGTCGCCCCGGGCCGCCAGGAGGTGGTACGCCTCGGCCAGGGCGGCGCCGCCGCCGCTGAGCTCGCTCCCGTGCACGTTGTGGATCATGGCCGACACCACCGGGAGCTCGCGCACCAGCCGCTCGGCCTCGGCGGGGGCCAGCCCGCGGGGGTCGGCCAGCCGCTTCAGGTCCGCCTTCACCTGGTCCAGGCGCGCCATCCGCTCGGGCGAGCCGATGACGAGGAGGACCATGGACCGCCCCTGCCAGCTCTTCCCCAGGTCGAGGAGGCGCGTCCGCTCCGGCGCCGCATCGGCCAACGCCTGGAAGTAGGCCACGATCTGCTCGGGCCAGGTGAGGGCCTCCGTGATCCCGTGCCCCGCCACCTGCTCCAGCGTGGGGATGGCGGGATCGTACTGCGTTCCGGGGGCGAGCTCGGGCGTGGGGGGGACCTGGAGGAGGAGGGCGAAGGCGAGGGGGGTGAGCATGGCGGATCTCGGCGTGATTCGAATGGGCCGCCACCGTCCGGTGGCGGCCACGCCAAAGTAGCCCGCTCCGCTGCACCGTGCAGCAGGCGCCGCGTCGGGATACCCGCCCCGCGCCGTCCTGCTACTTTACCGGTTCGTCCTGCGGCACCCCCACCCCGAGCGACGCCATGAGCGAGTCACCCTTCATCGTCTACACCTGGACCGACGAAGCCCCGGCGCTGGCCACGCACGCCTTCCTCCCCGTCGTCAGGGCCTTCGCCGGCGCGGCGGGGGTGCCCGTGGAGGCCCGGGACATCTCCGTTGCCGGGCGGATGCTGGCCTTGTTCGCCGACCTGCTTCCCGAGGCCCGGCGGGTCACCGACGACCTCGCCGAGCTGGGGCGCCTGGTGGAGAGCCCCGAAGCCAACATCATCAAGCTCCCGAACGTGAGCGCATCGGTGCCCCAACTGAAGGCGTGCATCGCCGAGCTCCAGGCGAAGGGGTACCCGCTGCCGGACTACCCGGAGGACCCGAAGGACGACCGCGAGCGCGACGTGAAGGCGCGCTACGACAGGGTGAAGGGGAGCGCCGTGAACCCGGTGCTCCGGCAGGGCAACGCGGACCGACGCGCCCCGCGCTCCGTGAAGGAGTTCGCCCGCAGGAACCCGCCACGCATGCGCGCCTGGCCGAAGGACTCGAAGACCCACGTCGCCACCATGGGCGCCGGTGACTTCCGCGCCAACGAGAGATCGGTGACGCTCCCGGCCGCCACCACCGCCCGGTTCGAGCACGTGGGCCGGGACGGCGAGATCACCGTGCTGAAGGAGGCGCTCCCCCTGAAGGCCGGCGAGGTGCTGGACGCCACCTTCATGAGCCGGAAGGCGCTGGTGTCCTTCCTGCGCGAGCAGGTGGACGACGCCCGGGCCCGGGGGGTGCTGTTCTCGCTCCACCTGAAGGCGACGATGATGAAGGTCTCCGACCCCATCATCTTCGGTCACGCCGTCCGCGTCTTCTTCGAGAGCGTCTTCACCAAGCACGCGGAGACGCTCGCCCGGATCGGCGTGGACGCGAACAACGGTCTCGGCGACCTCCTGGCCAAGATCGCCTCGCTCCCCGAGGCGCAGAGGAGCGCCATCGAGGGGGACATCGAGGCCGCGTACGGGCGCGGCCCCGCGCTCGCGATGGTGGACTCGGCGCGGGGGATCACCAACCTGCACGTCCCCAGCGACATCATCATCGACGCGTCCATGCCGCCCATGATCCGGGACTCCGGGCGCATGTGGAATGCCGCGGGAGAGCTCCAGGACACCAAGGCCGTCATCCCCGACTCGAGCTACGCCGGCGTATACGACGCCGTGGTGCGGGACTGCCGGGCCCACGGCCAGTTCGATCCGGCCACCATGGGGAGCGTGCCCAACGTCGGCCTGATGGCGCAGAAGGCCGAGGAGTACGGCTCGCACGACAAGACGTTCGAGATCGCCGCGCCGGGGACCGTCCGCGTGGTGGACGCCGAGGGCCGCACGCTCCTGGAGCACGCGGTGGAGGCCGGCGACATCTGGCGCGCGTGCCAGACCAAGGACGCCGCCATCCGCGACTGGGTGAAGCTGGCCGTGACCCGCGCGCGCGCCACCGGCTCGCCTGCGGTGTTCTGGCTCGACCGCGCCCGGGCCCACGACGCCGAGCTGGTCCGGAAGGTCGAGACGTACCTGGGGGAGCACGACACGAAGGGGCTCGACGTCCGCATCCTGTCGCCGCTGGAGGCCATGCGCTTCTCCCTGGAGCGCATCCGCAGGGGCGAGGACACCATCGCGGTGACGGGCAACATCCTGCGGGACTACCTCACCGACCTCTTCCCCATCCTGGAGATCGGCACCAGCGCCCGCATGCTCTCCATCGTGCCCCTGCTCAACGGGGGCGGGCTCTTCGAGACCGGCGCCGGCGGCTCGGCGCCCAAGCATGTGCAGCAGTTCACCCAGGAGGGGCACCTGCGCTGGGACTCGCTGGGCGAGTACATGGCGCTGGCGGCCTCGCTCCAGCACCTGGGGGAGCGCTTCGGGAATCCGGGCGCCCTCGTCCTGGCCGACACGCTGGACGAGGCGGTGGCCCGGTACCTGGAGCACGCGCGCTCGCCTTCGGCGAAGGTGCACGAGCTGGACAACCGCGGGAGCACCTTCTACCTGACGCTCTATTGGGCCCGGGCCGTGGCGGCGCAGACCCAGGACGCGGCGCTGGCGAGGCGCTTCGCGCCGGTGGCCGAGGCGCTGGGTGCGAACGAGGCGCGCATCCTGGGGGAGATCGACGCCACCCAGGGCGCGCCCCAGGACATCGGCGGCTACTGGATGCCCGATCCGGCCAGGGCCGGCGCCGCGCTGCGCCCCAGCGCGACGCTGAACCGGATCATCGGCGGCGCGTAGAGGGCGGCGGCGGCGGCCACGGAGCCCGGGGGAGGAGCCGGGCCCGGAAGTCCCCGAGCACCGCCGCCACGGACGGATCGGGAGCGAGGTCCTCGCGCTCGGCCGGGTCGCCGGTCAGGGCGTAGAGCTCCTCGCTCCCGTCGCCGTTGCGGACGTAGTGCCACGCCGAGTCCACCAGCGAGTACATGACGGGCCCCAGCGAGACGGGGTACCAGGGCTCGTTGTCGGCCCCCTTCGTGAGCACGGCGAACGCGGCCTCGCCGCCCATGACGGTGCTGTCCGCCCTCGCCCAGCGCCGGAGCGACGCACCGCCCAGCCCCGCGCCGGCGGCGTCCACGCCCGCCAGATCGAGGATGGTCGCGCCTATGTCGCGCAGCGAGACCACCTCGTCCACGCGGCTCGGCGCATCGGGACGCGTCGGGTCGTGGATGAGCAGCGGCACGTGGAGGTTCAGCAGGTACAGGCTGTTGTCGTGGTTGTAGAGACCGTGCTCGCCGAGCTGCTCGCCGTGGTCGCTGACCAGGACCACGATGGTGTTGTCCAGGACGCCCCGCGCCTCCAGCTCGTCGAGGATGCGCCCCACCTCCCGGTCCATGCGCGCCAGGGCTGCGGCGTACCCCGCGGCGTGTGCCGCGCGCTCGGGCTCGCTCATCTCCCACTTCCGGGAGCGGCCGGCCCCGACCCCGGTGAGCACCCCGGCGAAGTGGTCGAAGCGGTCCCAGTGGGCGCCGGCCGGGAGGGCACGGATCACCGAGTCCGGAGGGAAGTACGGCTCGTGGGCGTCGAAGAAGTTCAGGAAGGCGAAGAAGGGCCTCGGGGGAAGCCCGGCCTGCCAGTCCAGGAACTCCTGGGCCACCCTGCCCGCGTGCTTCCGGTTCACCAGCTCGTGCCAGCCCAGGAGGCGGCGCAGCCCGCCGTGGCCCGTGAGCCGGCGGCCCAGGGCGCAGCTCGCCAGCGTCTGACCGAGGGAGACGGGGTAGTCCCGGTACTCCAGGAACCCGCGCACCAGGCCGGTTTCGGCGGTGGCGTAGGTGAGGTTCCCCACGAACCCGCCGGTCATGTACCCGTGGCGGGCCAGCGCCTCGGCCACCGTGGTGTGGCGGGTGTCCAGGGCCTGGCTCCACTCCGCGCCGGGACGGGGGCCGTCCCAGATCTCCGTGGGCCAGCGGCCGGTGAACATGCTGGCGTGCGACGGCAGGGTCCATGGTGAGGGGGCGATCGCCCGGGTGAAGACCGTGGAGCGTGCGGCCAGGGCCTCCATCTCCGGCGTGTCCACCACCGGCCAGTCGCCGGCCGGCGCGGCTCCCTCCCCGGTCAGGTCGAGGCTCGCCGCTCGCACCGTGTCGAGGATGAGGAGGAGGACGTTGGGCGCGCCCTGCGCCGCGGGCGGGAGCCAGTCGAGCCAGTAACGCCGCCACGCCTGCCGTCCCGTCTCGCCCTTCAGCGTGATCCCCAGGACCAGCAGCACCCCGACGGCGGCGGCGGTGGGAAGGAGCCACGGGCGCTTCGGCGGCTTGCGGGTCATGCGCCCCACCTGCACGCCCACGCCCACGGCGAGGAAGAGCACGCCCAGGGGGTGGATCTTCTCGGGGAGGAGGGCGGCGGCCGCCAGGCCGGCGAAGGTGCCCACCACCACCGGCCTCTCCGTCAGGGCGGGGCGGACGCGGCCGAGGGCCAGGAGAAAGAGGGCGGCTCCGCCGAAGAAGAGGAGGCTCCCCACGGGCGCCATCCACACGTACTCCTCGCCCAGACGCACCATCACCCCGATGCGGGGCTGGAGGGAGAGGGGGACGACCTCGGCCAACCCGGTCCACACGGCGGCGGCCACGGCGGCGAGGAGAACGCGCCAGGTCCTCATCCCAGGTACCCCAGCCCCCGGAGGCGCTCCCGCACCAGCGCGTCGTCGTCCTGCTCGCCCGGAGGCGCCCCGTCCGCGGGGGCCGCGCGCACGAGCGCCGTGCCCTGCATCCCCTCCGGGACGTCGTAGCCCGCGTGCTCCAGCAGCGTAGGCGCAATATCGAGGAGCTTGGCGCCCTTCAGCTCCCCGAGCGCCGGCACGCCCGGCCCGGCCAGGACGAAGGCGCCGAACTGGGCATGGTTGCAGTCGTCGGGGCCGGTGTCGTTCTCCTGCACGTGGACGCTCCCCCAGCCCACGCCGCCCACCGCCCGCCACGCCAGGTCGCCGAAGTGGACGATGAGGGCGGGGGCGATCCCCTCCACGCGCCGGTAGATGTCCTCCGGGCGGAACACCTTCGTGCCCAGCGGCCTTCCCTCCGGGTCGGTGGTGGCCTCCAGACGGGCGGCCAGCTCGTCCCGGACCACATCGTAGTCCTCGGGCGCGATGGTTCCGTCGGGCTCGCGGCCGCGGACGTTGAGGAAGATGCGCGCGTAGTACCCGCCCGAGCTCCACGCCCTGGTACGGGCCCAGTCCACGTCCAGGGCCTCGAAGGGCGTCGGCGTGGAGGGACGGGAGCGGAGCGCCAGATCACCCTGGTCGGCCAGCCACTCGTTCACGCAGAACCCCCCGTCCAGGGCGCGGGCCCCGTGGTCGGACACCACGAGCACGAGGGTGTCCGCGTCGAGGAGCTCCAGCACCGTGCCGATCTCGTGGTCGAGGAGCCGGTAGTAGTCGCGGACCACGTCCTTGTGCGGGTTCGACGGATCGTGGCGCACGTGCGCGGGGTCGTGGTGCTTCCAGAACCCGTGATGGATGCGGTCGAGGCCGATCTCGACGAAGTGGAAGTAGTCCCAGGGCTCCTCCACCATGAGCCGGCGCACCACCTCGAAGTGCTTGCGGGTCATGGCCAGGACGTCGGCGTGCAGCTTGTCCTTCTCTTCGGTGCGGAAGCCCTTCACGTCCACGGGATAGTCCCCGACCCACCCGCGGATGCGCTCGGCCGCCGACGCCGGGTGCGTGTACGTGCTCGTGGCCGTGTCCGGGGTGAGGAAGCACCCCACCGACACGCCGTTGATGGGGCGGGGGGGGTACGACGGGGGCACGCCCACGACCACCGAGCGCCCGCCCTGGATGGCCACCTGGTCCCACATGGTGAGGGCGCGGAACCAGCGGGAGTCGGCGGTGCGCATCCCCGCGTAGGAGCGGTCCACGCGGTTGCGGAACCCGTAGACCCCCAGCACGCCGGGGTCGCGGCTCGTGGACATGCTCATCCAGGCCGGCACGGTGATGGGGGGCACGATGCTCTCCAGCCGTCCGTACGCGCCCGCCTCCATGAGCCGGCGGATGTTGGGGAGCGGCTCCCCCAGGAGCAGCTCCGGGGCGGCGCAGTCGAGCCCCACGACGAGGATCTTCACGGCAGCAGCGGCCTCCCTTCCATGGTCTCTTCCCCCGGCGCCCCGAGCGCCCCGAGGATCGTGGGTGCCAGATCCACGATGCTCGGTGAGGGGGTGGCGACGGGCCGGTTCATGAAGAGGACGCCGGGCACCGCCGCCGGGTCCACCACGTGGTCGCCGGACCAGCGCTCCAGGTTGTCCTCGAAGAGCGGCGCCGGCACCCCGCCCATCGCCGACGCCGACGAGATGCGGTACCCCGGCGCGCAGCAGAGCAGGAGGTCGGGGGCGCGCTCCACGTGCGGGCCCGAATAGGCGTCCTCCCGGCGGACGACCCGGCGCACCGCCAGGTCCCCCCGCTCCGGATCGGGGAGCCCGCCGAGCCGGGCGGCGATCTCCGCCTTGAGCGCCTCGGCGTGTGCGGGTGGGACGATCCCCTCCGCCTCCCGGCCCTTCAGGTTCAGCCAGAGGCCGGCGAGCCCGCACGCGTACGCCCGGGTGCGGGACCAGTCCACGTGCTCGAGGAGATCCCCGGCGCCCTCGCCGGGCTCCACGCCGCCCTTCAGGGCCAGGTATCCCTGGCCGTGCAGCCAGGCGTTGAGGTGGAAGGCACGGCGGAAGTCGGTGAAGCCGTGGTCGCTGGCGACGACGAAGAGGGTGTCGTCGCCGGCATGCTCCCACGCCTCTCCGACGATCCCGTCGCAGGCGCGGTAGTGGTCCTCGATGACCCGGGCCGTCTCCGGCCGGGGCGTCTCGCCCCGGTGCGCCGGGTGGGCCGGGTCACGGAAGCGCCAGAACATGTGCTGGATGCGGTCGGGCGTGTCGAACAGGCAGAAGAAGAGACCCCGGTCGAGGCGGGCGAGCTCGTAGTGCATCATCGCCTTCCGCTCCCGGAGCACGTCCTGGCACTGGGCGAGGAAGGCGTCCTCCGTGATGCGGCCGTTGTTCAGCCCGGTGTGATCCTCGGCCATCCCCAGCGTGTGGAAGCGCCCCACGCCGCGCCTCAGCTCCCCGGCGTAGTCCCAGGGATGGCTGATGGGGAAGAGGGGCTCGTCGGGGTCGAACTGGACCGGGCCGGCGTGGAGGCGGAGCGGGGAGACGGTCACCAGGTGGAAGCGCACCTGGGCGTGCACCCGCTGGAGCGTGCCCACCTTGAAGCGCAGGCGCACCCAGTCGGACCAGCGCCCCTCGGCCACCGAGAGCGGCTCGCTTCCTTCGGCGGCGAGCTCGACGCTCGCCTCGGCGCTCCCCGCGGCGGGCCGGACGCGGAGCCGCACCTCGGCGGTGGCGTCCTCCGCTCCCGCCCGCGGCCCCCGCAGGTGGAGCGTGGCGCGCCCGTCCCGGCCCGGGATGACCTGCGCCAGGTGCTCGCTCTCCCGTCCGGGCCCCTCCGGGGCGTCGGTGATCCAGGATGTGGCACCGAACCCGCCGCGGATGTCCGGCACGCCGACCCCGGCCAGCATGCGCCCCCTGGGCGCATCGGGCGGGTAGGTGCACGGGTGGCGCAGCACCGTGCTCTCCACGCCCGCCTCGGAGAGCCACGTCCACACGGGCTTCCCCCCCCTCAGGTTGACGGCCCGGGGCGGGAGGAAGCGGCTCTTCTGCTCGTAGCGGAAGAGCGCGACCTGGGGGCGGTGCGAGGTGGGGTCCCGCGTGAGGAAATCGAAGATGCCGTGCGCGCCCGGGTTGGCGCCCACCGCGAAGCTGGACCAGGCCACGGGCGTCTGCGCCGGGAGCGTGGTGGCCAGGCGGCGGTACCCTCCCTCTCGGCTCAGGCGGGCCAGGTTGGGGCATTCCCCGCGGGCCATCATGGCTTCGACGATGGAGGGCTCGAGACCGTCGAGCCCGACCACCACCACCCGGGTGCAGCGCATCGCGCTAGCGGCCCTTGTCGGGCTTCCGTCCACGGCGCGGGAGGACGCGGCGCACCCACCCCACCAGGCGGTGCCAGAACATCATGATCACGCCCGCCAGAGCGGCGAGCACGGAGGCCAGGGGGGCGTACGTCTCGGGTCCGAAATAGAGCAGGGTGTCCTCCGCGTCCTCGCGTGGATGGGATCCGAGGCTGGGACATCTCGTACCGGCTGAATGTCGGCCTCCGCCCGGAGCCGGGAAAGGGCGTGACCGCCCCCGGGCTGAACCCGCGTCAGTCCCCCAGGATCCCCCGAGCCCTCTCCGCTTCCACCCGGGGTCCTTCGGGAGATGGCTGGTCTCCCCGCGCCTCAGGGCACGTAGTGGATGGGCGCCTCCAGGCCCAGGGGCCATCCCAGCCAGATCCACGCCACGAACATGGGGATGCGGACGAGGGCGAAGGCCACGGAGAACGGCAGCATGAGCGAGATGATGGTGCCGATCCCCACCTCCTTCATGTACTTGGCCGCGAACGTGATCACCAGGGGGAAGTAGGGCAGGAGGGGCGTGAGGATGTTGGAGTAGGAATCGCCGATGCGGTACGCGGCCTGGGTGGTCTCGGGGGAGTACCCCATGAGCATGAGCATGGGGACGAAGATGGGGGCCAGGATGGCCCACTTCGCCGAGGCGCTCCCGATGGCCAGGTTGATGATGGACGCCACGATGATGAAGGACACCAGGAGCGGCATCCCGGTGAAGCCCACCGACTTCAGCCCGTCGGCGCCGAAGATGGCCAGGATGAGGCCGATGTTGGACCAGTTGAAGTAGGCCACGAACTGGGCGGCGGCGAACGCCAGCACGATGTAGCCGCCCATGGTGCCCATGGACTCGGCGGTCATCTTCGCCACCTGCTTGTCCCCCTTGATGGACCCGGTGACGACGCCGTACACCAGGCCGGGCACGAAGAAGAGGATGGCCATGATGGGCACGATGCTGCGGTACAGGGGGCCGAAGCCCTGCTCGGCGTCGTGGAAGATCCCGAAGGCCGGCCACGCCAGCACGGTGAAGAAGACGAGGATGGCCGCCACGGAGAGGGTGGCCCACCGGAGCCCCTTCCGCTCCCGCGCGCTCAGCTCGCCCTCCTCCACCACCCCGGATCCGGTGGTGTCCCACGCCCCCAGCCGAGGCTCGATGATCCGCTCGGTGACGAAGGTGCCCACGGCGGCCAGCAGCGGGACCGAGGCTGCCATGAACCACCAGTTGCACATGGGGTTCACCGTGTAGGTGGGGTCCAGGATCTGGGCCGCCGGCTCGGTGAAGCCCGCCAGAAGGGGGTCGAGGGAGGTGGGGAAGAGGTTGGCCCCGAAGCCGCCGGAGACCCCGGCGAAGGCGGCCGCCAGCCCGGCCAGGGGGTGACGCCCCATGCTGGCGAAGATGGCGGCGCCCAGGGGGATGAGCACCACGTACCCGGCGTCGGCGGCTACCGAGGAGAGCATCCCGGCGGTGACGACGGAGAAGGTGATGGCCACCCGGGGCACGCCGCCCACGAACGACTTGAGGGCGGCGGCGATGAACCCCGACCGCTCCGCCACGCCGATCCCCAGCATCACCACCAGGACGAGCCCCAGGGGCGGGAAGGCGGCGAACACCGTGACCATCTCCGTGAAGATCCGGCGGATCCCGGCTGCGTTGAGCAGGTTCACAGCCGCGATCTCCTGGCCGTTGCCCGGGTGCACCGCCTTCAGGCCCAGGGACCCGGCGATCCAGGAGGCCACCAGGACCAGGCCCACGAGGATGGCGAACAGGGTCACCGGCTGGGGCAGCTTGTTCCCCACCACCTCCACCTTGTCCAGCGCCCGCTGGACCCAACCCCTGGGCTCGCCGCCGGGGGCTGCCGCTGCGCTCGTGCTCTCCGTCATCGCGACCTCCTGGATGGTGGTGTGGATTCGAGGATCGTGACCGGGATCCGCGGGAGGGTCATCTCCCGGGCCCCAGCAGCACCGCGTTCATGAACAGGAGCATGGTGCCTTCGGTGTACGCCCGGTAGTTGGGGTCCTCGCTGAACGCGACGAGCCGGCCCCGTCCCACCGGTTGGTGGACCATGTACGCCTTGCTGGCCAGCTGGGGCCGGGCGTCGTCCCAGACCACGCCGCTCATCACCAGGTCGTCCACCTCGGCGAAGCGCACCACGTTCTGCCCGTTGTCCAGGGTGATGGGCGAAAGCACCAGGTCGCTCTCCACGAGGACCCCCATCTCCCCGTCGGTGCCGGCGGCGAGCCAGTGCTCGGTGTCCAGGATCGTGCGGAGGATGGCGCCGGGCACGGGCTCGGGGGCCTCGTCGGGAGGCGCGATGGCATCCAGGTAGTCGATGGGCTGTTCGGGGGTGTCGGCCTCGGGGGGCTCGGAGCCCTCGGCACGCCCGCCTCGCCTCTCCGTCTTCGTGGCCAGGAGTCCCACGCCCTCCCGGGCGGCCCACCGGGTGGACGCGCCCATGGTGACGAGGGTGCCGCCGTCGCGCATCCACTACTGGAGCCGGTCCACCACGCCCTTGCCCACCGCCGATCCGTAGTTCCCGCTGGGGAAGACGACGACGTCGTAGTCGGAGAGCACCGTGCGCCCCAGGGCGGCCGTGCGCACGGCGGTGGTGCGTTGGCCGTAGCGGCGCTCGAGGACGTAGCGCGTCCACCCGGCGGACAGGGAGGAGCCGGGCTCGTCCCACACCAGGAGCACGCGGGGCTCGCGCAGCGCCCGGGCGCTCCCGCTCCCCAGGGAGGTGCCCTCGCGGACGTACGAGTCGTCGACCGGCACCACCTCGGCTCCCGCGGACGCGGTGATGCGCCCGAGCCGCTCCGCCAGGTCGGGCCCGTTCTCGGCCACCCGCACGATGGCCGTCCCCACGCCGTAGCTCCGCCCTCCCAGGACGAAGTCCCCGCCGGCGGAGCGCACGCGGATCCCCTCGCGTAGCGCCTCGGCCACGGCCGCGGCGGCGTTGGTTCCCCAGGGGAGCAGGTAGGCCACCTTGGCCGGGGGGAGGGTCGCTGCGCGTTCCGGCCGCTCCGCGGCCACGGGTGCCCCCCCGGCGCCGGTGGGCCGGAGCGCCTCGAGCACGTCCACGTCCCACAGGAGCGACTGGCTCCACGCGGTGACATCGTAGATCTCGTGATCCTTCCGGGCGGCCCGGAGGTCGATCTGGCGCTGCAGGAACGCCTCGTCCATGGGGACATGGCGATCCAGCAGCATGCGCGCCATGCGGGACGCCGGCTGGGTGAGCGGCACCACATAGGTGTGCTCGGGCGTCAGCGTACGCGCACCCAGACGGATCGGGCCGGAAGCGTGGAAGACCTCGACGCCGTTCCTCACGAGGAGGCGGGCCAGCCGCTCCGTGGCCCCGGCGTCGTGCCCCGTGAGCACGTACTCGGCCGGCCCCCGGTCGCTCCCGCGCACTCCGTCCCGCCGGAACGCCAGGTAGTCGCGCAGGATGCGCTCGCGGTTGCGGGCGGCGGTGACGAACGTCCGGATGGCCGCGGTGAAGTGGTGCGTGACCCCGTCCCCGTAGCTCATGAGCGTGCCGTCGGACTTCCGGAGCACGAGCCCCCGGGGCGAGGCCTGCTCGTACGTCATCCCCAGCGCGCCGTGGATCATGGGCCACATGTCCACGTAGCCGGGATAGAACAGGTCGTAGGTATCGCGGTTGAAGTAGGCGAAGCCGCGCCCGTCGAACGCGCCTGCGATGGCCTCGCCGAACACGTCCATGAGCTGGATCTGGCTCTCGGTGAACCAGGGGTTGGACGGCTCGGCCGTGGGGGGGAAGAAGTAGGTGGAGTTGCCGCTCATCTCGTGGAGGTCGGCGATGATGTGGGGCCGGAACTCCATGAAGAGCTCGATCTTCGCCTGCGTCTCCGGCTGGCTCTGGATGAAGAGGTCCCGATTCAGGTCGAACAGGTAGTGGTTGCCCCGGCCGCCGGGCCACGGCTCGTTCCGCTCCGCCGCCACCGGGTCGGGATCGGGCCAGCGGGCGGCGCCGAGCTGGTTGGCGGCGAGGAAGCGGGCCCGGCCGTCCGGGTTCTCCATGGGCTCGATGATCATCAAGCTCTCGCGGAAGGCGAGCTCCACGTCGGGATCACCCTGCGCGGCCAGCAGGTGGTACGCCTCGGCCATGGCGGCGCCGGACGGGGTGATCTCGTTCCCGTGGATCCCGTGCATCACGATGGTCACCACCGGGAGGCGTGCCAGGAGCTCCTCGGCGTCGGCGGGGGAGAGCCCCCGGGGGTCGTTCAGGGTGCGCAGGTCCGCCTTGATGACTTCGAGCCCCGAGATGCGTTCCGGGGTGCCGATGACCAGCGCCATGAGCGGGCGCCCCTGCCAGGTCGTGCCGTACCGGACGAGTCGGGTGCGGCCGGGGGCGGCGGCATGGAGCGCCTCCATGTACCGGATCACGTCGCCGGGCGAGGTGATGGCCTCGCGGAAGCCGTGGCCGGCGACGCTCTCCAGGGTGGGGATGGCCGGGTCGTAGCGCGTGCCCGGCGACAGCTCCTGTGCGGGACCGGGGACCTGGAGGAGAGCGGCGAACAGGAGGGGGACGATCATGGAAGCTCCTTCGGTGGGCGGCGGCCCGGCGCGGCACGTCTGCGCGGGGCCGGGACTCGGCGCGGGCAATATGGGGCGTGCGCCCCGCCGGCGCATTCCCGGGGACGCCCGTTCCTGCCGGGGACGCAGGGAGGGGACCTCTTTGCCCCGTTTTTCGCTATCATACGCGCGCCCCCGCGAAGCGCCGGATCGGGGGTTACCGTCAGCCGGAGCCCGAGTTGAAAGCCGCAGCCGTTCTTCTAGCCCTCCTCACCCCCGTGGCCCTCCAGGGGCAGGACACCACGGCGACCGCCGTCCCTCCCGCGCTGGCCGAGGTGGAGATGGCCCGCTCCCGCGCCTGCGTGGGGGCGCTGGGGCGCATCGATGAGCTCGACGCCATCCTCCAGCCATACGCCGTCCGCATGGAGCGCCTGAGGGCGCTGGGCCGCGCCGTCACCCTGGAGGACCGGGCCGAGGCCGGACCCCTGGCCGGGACCGACTCGGTGGAGGCGGCGGTGGCGCGCTGGTTCGTCGCCGACAGCACCCTGGCCGCCCGCTACATCGCGGAGAAGGTCGAGTCCATCCAGGTGGAGCGCACGGAGGGCCGCACGGCCATCGTCGAACGGATCCGCGCGACCATGGAGGCGGTGAGCGCCGAGGCGCGCGAGCACATCGGCGACGGCGACGCGCTGGACGCCGCCGCGCAGCCGTGCGACGGCGCCATCTTCGTGCGCAGCGCCGTGCTCGAGGCATGCGCAGGCTCGGAGAGCCGGCTGTGCCGCGCCGCCGCCGACTCGGTTCCCCAGGGCGGGTTCCGCTTCGTGGACGACGCCGCGGACCTGTGGGACGTCGAGGACTATCGTCCGTGGACCACGGCGGAGCCCCTGCAGGGCACCGCCGAGGGCGGCCTGGCGGGCGCCAGGACCGCGGCCCAGGGGCGGCGGGGGAACGTGGTGGTGGGGGTGGCTCTGGCCCCCCTTCTGCGCACGCGCGCGGAGGTGGACTCGGCGCGGATCGCCGAGCTCGACGCCAACCTGGATTCGCTCGGCTACATCTTCGACCACCCGCTCTTCGTCATGTCCCCGATCCTCGAGATGCAGGCGAGCGTCCCGGCCCCGGTGGGCGGGGAGACGCACCTGCTCCTCCACTTCGCGGACCTCTCGGGCGAGGACGTCATCTGGAGTGGCGAGGTGGGGACCGGCGGCCTCAAGCAGGCATCCGTCCTCATGTCGCGCTCGGACCTGGAGCGGCTGCAGGCCGGCGAGCTGGTGAGTCTGACCTCGGTGACCCTTCCCGCCGGGGAGAACCCCACGGCGGTGCCGGTCTGGACGGTGCCCCTCCTGCAGGTGGGGCAGACGCAGAACGTGACGGCGCTCCTCCAGTACATGGCCGGCGGCGCCCTGGGCCGCGACCTGGCCGCCCTCGTCCCTCCTCCCCAACCGGGCACGGCAACGCCGGGACGCTGAGCGGCCGGCGCCGGGGGCACGTCGGGTGACGCGGGATCCGCTGATCGTCCTCCGGGACGTCTTCGGCTTCGACAGCTTCCGGCCCGGCCAACGCGAGGTCATCGACGCCGTCCTCTCGGGCCGGGACTGCATCGCGGTCATGCCCACCGGGGCGGGGAAGTCGCTCACGTACCAGCTTCCGGCGCGCATCCTGGAGGGGACGGTGCTGGTGCTGTCGCCCCTCATCTCCCTCATGAAGGACCAGGTGGACGCCCTGCAGGGGCTGGGCTTCCGGGCCGTGGAGATCAACTCCACCCTGGCCCTGGACGAGCGCCAGGCCCGCCTCTCGGCGCTCCGCCGTGGCGACTACGAGCTGGTCTTCCTGGCCCCGGAGGCGCTGGACGGAAGGCTCAGGGACTTCATCCAGGGGTGCCCCATCTCGCTCCTGGTGGTGGACGAGGCGCACTGCATCAGCCAGTGGGGGCACGATTTCCGCCCCTCCTACCGCCGCCTGGAAGGGCTCAAGGAAGGGCTGGACGTGCCCGTGCTCGCCCTCACCGCCACCGCCACCCGCGCCGTGGCCCGGGACATCCTCCGGCAGCTCGGCATGAAGCAGCCGGCGGGCTACAAGGGCTCGTTCTTCCGCTCGAACCTCCACGTGCGCTGCCGGAAGAAGGGCTCGGGGAACACGCGCAACGAGATCCTGGCGCTGGTGCGGCGCCACGCCGGCGACAGCGGGATCGTCTACTGCCTGAGCCGGCGCGGCGTGGATCAGACGACGGAGTTCCTGAGGGCCAACGGGGTCCGGGCGCTGCCGTACCACGCCGGGCTCCCGGACGAGGAGCGCCGGCGCAACCAGGAGGCGTTCCAGCGCGACGACGCGGACGTGGTGGTGGCCACCGTGGCCTTCGGCATGGGGATCGACAAGTCCAACGTCCGCTTCGTCATCCACCGGGACATGCCGCGGGACGTGGAATCCTGGTACCAGGAGATGGGACGCGCCGGGCGCGACGGGCTGGAGAGCGACTGCACGCTCTTCTACTCGTGGGCCGACGTGAAGATGCACGAGCGCTTCCTCGACGAGCTCGACGACCCGGACCTGTGGAATGAGAAGCGCCAGGGCACGGTGCGGCTCTTCAACGTCCTGGAGTCGGGGCGGTGCCGCCACCAGGCCATCCTGGCGCACTTCGGCGAGGAGATGACGCCGTGCGGCACGTCGTGCGACGTGTGCACCGGGGTGAGCGCCGAGGAGCTCGCCGCGGCCGTCCACGGAGCCCCCCTCCGGGGTGGCAGGAAAGGTACGCCGTCGGCGCATGTGCGCGCCACGGCGGTGGCCGGCGACGCCGAGGAGGAGGTCCTCTTCGAGCGGCTGCGCGCGCTCCGGAAGGAGCTGGCGGACCGCCAGGGGGTGCCCGCCTACATCGTCTTCAGCGACAAGGTGCTGAGGGAGATGGCGTCCCGGCGGCCCGGCACGCCCGCGGCGCTGCTGGACCTTCCCGGCGTGGGCCCGGCCAAGCTGGAGCGGTACGGCCGGGCGTTCCTCGACGCCATCGCGGAGGGGTAGCGGTCGGGCGTACTACTGCGCCTCGTCCGCCGACGGCCCGTACATCCCGGGCACCGGCACGTCCAGCAGCCGCAGGTAGACGGTGAGCTGGGCCCTGTGATGGATGATGTGGTTCATCACGAAGGTCCTGAGCACCGCGCCCCGGGGCATCGTGAAAAGGACCTGCTCCCCGGCGCGCAGCGTCCAGGGCACCCGAAGGTCGTCGTCCGTGGCCTTCTCGAGGGCCGCCCGGCTCAGGGTGCGCTCGCCGTCGAACAGGGCGAGGATGTCCGCCGGGGTGTCGAGGCGGGGCCGGGGGAATGGCTGGGCGAAGTCCAGCTCGGTGGTGTCCAGCGTGATGCGGGCCCACGTGGGGATGTTGGCCACGTGCCCCGCCAGCTCCCGCAGCGTCCAGGACCTGGCGTGGGGGCGGAAGTCCATGGATCCACCGGGGATCCGCTCCAGCACCCGGCGGGTGTTGTCCATCTCCTGATCGAACTCCGGGAGCAGCATCGCACCGGTCATGGGTGTCTTCCTCTCGTTCGGGACGGGCACACGGGAGCATGGATACCCAGGGTTCCACGTTCGAGTTCACGCCTACCCCTCGCCGGGGACGCTCCGGACGATAACATTATCAACCTATGGCCGACCGCACCTTCCGTCTGGGCGGGCCCGGGCCGGACCCGGGGGATGTCGAGGCCGCCCTGGGCTACCGCGAGCTCCTCGGGCGGCGTCTCGTCCTGAACTCCCGTCTGCGCTTCCTCGTGGGCGCCATCCTCCTGGTCGGCCCTTGGCCGGCCGTGCTCACCGGGGCCCTGGAGACGCGAGGGGCCGCGGTCCTGAGCGGGGCGGCGGTGGCCCTCCTGCTCCTCAACTCGCTTCTGTACCGGGAAGCCAGGGGAGACGTGGAGGCCCAGTCGCCGGCCAGGTCCTACGATCGGGTGAGACGGTTGATGTTCGTCACCGTGGTCGCAGACTACGTGGTGCTCGCGCTGGCGGTGGCACTGCTGGGTGGTGTGCGCTCGCCCATCATGGGCTTCTATCTGCTCCACGTGGTGTTGGCCAACCTGCTCCTGAGCCGGGACGAGGCCATCGCCGTGTCCGTGGGCGCCTTCATCCTGATCTGCGTCCAGGCCTACGGGGAGATGCTGGGCTGGGCGCCGGCCACCGCCGTCCGGTCTCAGGCCTACTCGACGCATCTGGACGACATGACCGCCTTCGCCATCGCCATCGTCTACGGGATCCTCTTCGTCCTCAT
>JBFYZE010000454.1:0-11099 GCA_041309665.1 Gemmatimonadales bacterium
GACATGATGAAGCTCGGGGAGCTCTTTCTGCGCGAGGGCAGGTGGGGCGGCGCCCGGGTCGTCTCCCAGGCCTGGGTGCGGGAGTCCAGCGCGCCCTCCGTCTCCACGAACAACGCGGTCCCCTTCGGCCCCCAGTACGGCTACTCCTGGTGGGTGGGCAGGGGGCAGGGTCGCGACTTCTACTTCGCCAACGGCTATGCCGGACAGTTCATCCTCGTCTCGCCCGCCCTCGACCTGGTCGTCGTGGCCACCAGCGCGTGGCGCGGTCACACCTGGACCTCGGCAGGCACACAGTGGAGCGGCGTCATTGACGTGCTGGTGAACGGGGTCCTGCCGGCGGTGGAGCCCTGAGTTCGGCCTGCCGGTCAGCCTCCGAGAGGCCGGCCCCCTCGCCTACTTCATCCCCGCCAGCACGTACGCCTCCAGCATCCGCCTGGCGGACATGGGCTCGGCACGGTCGTAGTTCCCGCCCGTGGACACGAAGACCAGGTCCGCCGAGGGAACCACCACGATCCACTGCCCTCCCCAGCCGCTGGCCATGTAGGCGGGCCAGACCCGCCCGCCGGCGACCAGGTCCCAGTGCCACCAGCCGTAGCCGTACCAGTCCGCCCAGGCGTGCTCCCGGCCAGGGCGCACGACGCGGGCGGTGGCCCGGTCCACCCAGTCTGCGGAGATCACCCTCCGTCCGTCCCACATCCCCCGGTTCAGGAACAGCTGGCCGAGCTTGGCCATGTCCCTCGGCCTCAGCTCCAGGTCACCCGATGCCAGCACCACATCCGCGGACATCCGGTACCACCGGCGGGTCGTGATGCCCAGCGGGGCGAGGAGCACGGTGTCGGCGAAGTGGTCCAGGCGCCGGCCCGTGGCCCGCCGCACCACGTCGCCGAGGATGTTCGTCGAGGCGTTACAGTAGTCGAAGAGGGCTCCGGGGGCGGCGTACAGCGGCCTGGAGAGCGCATACCGCATGGGGTCCGGGACGTTGAACATCCGCACCAGGTCGTTCGTGGAGTCGGAGTAGGGCACCACTTCGTCGTTCCAGACGATGGGCGCCTGCATGGTGAGGAGGTGCTCCAGGGTCATGGAGCGCCGGCGGGGATCCGAGTCCAGGAGGTCGGCGTGCTCGGGGAAGAAGTCGAACGCGGGCTGCTGCGGCGAAGCCAGGGCGCCGCGGTCGAGCGCGATCCCCACCAGGGTCGTGGTCACGCTCTTGGTGACCGAGGCCAGGCTGTGGGTGTCGTCGCGGTCGAAGCCCATCTCGCCCGTGTAGCGGGCCAGGACGAACTTCTCGCCCTCGAAGTACTCCTCGAAGACCAGCTTCCCGTGCCGCACCACCAGGATGCTGTGCACACGGTGGTCGGCCAACTCGTCGAGATCTGCCAGCAGCATTCCCAGGCGCCGCTCATCCAGCCCTACCTCGGCCGCGCGGGCCGTTGCCCACCCGTCGCCCGTCTCGGAAGGCAGGACGTAGGCCCCTGCCCCGTCCGAGGCGTCGGTGAGGATATCGCACCCTGTGCCGAGGCCCAGCAGCGCGACGAGCGGAAGGACGAGAACCGCGGCGGAACGTGCTCCGAAGGCATGGGTCCGGGTCACCCGGGATCTCCTCCTCAAAGGTCCCCGAAAGGCCCCGCTGGAGATCCTCTACGTCGGCCCCGAGCCGGCGTTGCTGCAGGATGTCGCCCGACCCAGACGGAGCCTAGCGGTACACCGGACGAACGTGATTCAGATCACGGCCTGGTCAGGTGCCAACCACCGCCGACGGCCGCCACGGTCCAGGCACGATGCGCCCCCGCCGGGCGACCTGGCGGTACACGAGGGCCATCAGGACCAGGAGACCTGCCAGGAGCAGAAACGAGCCTTCGATGCCGAACGCGCCGCCGGTGAGCGCCGCCGGACCCTCCAGGCGGCCCTCGAGAAAGCGGCCGAGCCCCTCCACCCCGGACACGCTGCTGCCGAAGAGGACCTGACTCAGGTTCCAGGCGAGGTGGAAGCCGAGGGGAATCCACAGTCGTCCCGTGAGACTGAACAGCACGCCCAGCAGGGCGCCGCCCATGCACGCGGAGACGAGCCCGCTCAGCGTCATGTTCTCGTTGGCCAGGTGGGCGGCTCCGAAGGTGAGCGCCGAGATCAGCATCGCCAGGTGGGTGCCGAGCTGCTCTTCGGTGATCCTGTACACCACCCCCCGGAAGAAGAGCTCTTCCTGACAGACCACGAACGCCATGGACAGGAGCGCGAGGACCAGCACCGAGGGCGGGTTCACCGACTGCACGGTGTAGTACCCACCTGCGAACAGGGCGAGAAAGACCAGCGCGGGAAGGATGACCCCGGCGCTGGAGCCGAACGCGAGATCCCGGAGGCAGCCCTGCCGTGAAAGCTCGCTGATCCGCCGCCGCTCGTAGAACCGGAAGAGGAGCGCATACCCCATCAGCATCCCCGGGATCATGCACGTCTCCACCAGCCTCTTCGCTGCCGCCGGGTCCGCGATGAGCCTGCCCATGAGCGGAGTGAGCAGGACGTTGATGAGGAGGGGCGCTACGAGAAGGATCGCGACGCCGCCCACGATGATCCGAGTCAGGGCCGCGTAGAGGATGGGGCGCTCGTGGAGCCTCATCCTCCACACCACGGCCGTCGGGATGCCGATCAGCAGGAGCGCCTGGAGGGCGCGCCTCGCCGTGGTCGCAGCGGGGTTGTCCGGAACGAGCCACGCGAACAGCGGCTTCAGCACACCCAGGCTCAGCGCGACCGGTGTGAGCGCCATGACCGCAAGTCCGATCGCGAGTCGGGAAGACGGCGTTCGCGTCAAGGCGGCCAGGGCGCTTCTCGCAGGCGTGGCCGGGCCGGCGTCCGGCTCGGTCATCGCCTTCAGAACCGGTAGCGCAGGCCGAACATGGGGAGGAACGGGAGCATCTCCTCGCCGCTGTCCGTGCGCACCGTCCTCACCACGCCGGCCGCCACCATGCTCGCGGCGTACTGGTACGCCCCGCGGTTCTCACGGTCGTACGCGTTGAACGCGTCCAGGTAGACGTCGAGCGACCCTCCGCGCACGCGGAAGGTGCGCGTAGCCCGCACGTCCAGCCGGTGGTAGGCGGGAAGCCGGTCGCCGTTGAGGGGGCGGAACGAGCGGGTCCAGAAGTAGCTGCCGTCCCGCAGGGGGACGACGGCGTAGTTCCATCCCGTAACCGGCCAGCCGCTGTGGAAGACCCAGGTCGCCGCGATCTCCCACGTCTCCCCGGCCCGGTACCCCGCCTGGAGGTTGACGGTGTGGCGCTGGTCCCTGGGACGGGGAATCCAGGGGTCCGCAAGGCAGGTGGGCCCGCCCGCGCAGGGCCCGTCCTGCGGGATCTCGTCCTTCGCCCAGGCCAGCGCGTACGCCACCGACCAGGTCCACCGGGAGGCCGTGGAGCCCTCGGCGAAGAGCTCCACGCCCCGGGCCCGCCCGCGGCCGGGATCCACGCGCAGGCGGTCCCCTTCCTGCTCCGGGAAGATGGAGAGCTCCTGCTCCAGCCCCACGAACCGGGGCTGCTGGTCGGAGATCCTGCGCTCGTAGGCCTCGAGGCGCACGCTCAGGCCGGGGCCGAAGCGCCGCTGGAGCCCCAAGGCGAACAGGTCGGAGCGCTCCGCCGGCGCATAGCGGCTCTGCCCGTCACCGACCTGCAGGTCGCCGACACCTTGCGATTGATGGTAGCGCCCGGCGCTGGCCTGGAGCGTGACGCCGGACCCGAGGCCCAGGGAGGCCTGGACCCTCGGCGACCAGTAGGCCTCGTCCGTGTGAGACACGCGGTCCCAGCGGATCCCGGCCTCCGCCGTCAGGCGTGCGCCGGTCCGGGCGCGGACCGCAAGGAAGGCGGCGGTCGTCGTGCCGTCGGGGTCCAGCGCCACCGTCACGGTGTCGGCGCGCAGGCTGATCAGGCCGTCCGCGGTGACGTAGGGCGTCCTGGAATCGGCGTTGTAGTCGTAGTCGGCGCTCGACCGCACGGCCTCCCCTCCCGCCCTGATCATGACATCCGGGGTCAGCTCCAGGTCCGCCTGCTGACGAACGCCGGCGAAGCCGAAGGAGCGCTCGTCCCGCACGGCGATCTGCTCCGGCGTCCCGATGCTCCCGTAGTCGTCCCGGTACCCTCCCCGGTCGCGGGTCCCGCGGCCCGTCCAGAGCAGCGTCCTGGCGACGAGCCGACGCGTCGCCCGTGCCTCCCATGTGCCCCACAGGTACGTGCTGCTCCAGTCCGCCCGGACGTGTCCTTCCTCGACGCCGTCCCCCACGGTCAGCCCGTCCCAGGCGTCGCCGCGCAAGCGGAGGCGATCCCCGGCGTGCAGGAATCGCACCGCCACGAGATGGTCCGCCGTGGGCTGGAAGGACACCTTGGCGAACGCGTCGTAGAACTGGGGAGAGATCCGACGGTCCGCCCGCACCATCCTCATGAGAAGCCCAAGGGACCCCTGACGCCCGGAGAGCAGCCAGCTCCCCCGGTCCCCGGCGAACCCGCCCTGCCCCATCAGGGCCAGGTGGCTGATGTTCAGCGCCCCCTGGAAGGCGGGCGGGCCGACGCCGGTCCTCGACCTCATGTCCAGGACCCCGGCGCTCCGGTCGCCGTACTCCACGCCGAACCCGCCCGCCTTGAGCTCGACGGCGGAGAGCGCCGTGAGGTCCAGGATCCCAAGAGCGCCGTCGAAGTCCTTGAGATGGTAGGGCTCGTGGAGGTCGAGCCCGTCCAGCCGGATCAGGACCTCGCGATCCAGGCTCCCCCGCACGCTCAGCTTCGTGGAGATGTCGTGGGCCGCCACCCCCGGCAGCCTGGTGAGCGAGCGGAAGACGTCCTCCCCGACCTGCGGCCGCGTCTCGATCTCCTTGCGGGTGATGGTCCGGACGGTCGCGGGAGGCGCCGACTCCAGCATCCCGAACGTGCCCGGCGCCACCACGATCTCGGGCAGGGGCACGGCGCGCCTCCGCAGCCGCACCGCGACCGATGCGGTGTCGCCGGCGCCCACGACGACCTCCCCGCTCGCCCAGGGCTCCCACCCGATCCCCGTGACCTCCAGGCGGTGCGTCCGCGCCGGCACGTTCCTCAGGGTGAAGCGCCCGGAGGGATCCGCCAGCACTCCCTGGCCGGTGTCCAACCGCACCGCGACACCGCCGATCGCTGCGTCCGTCTCGGCGTCCACGATGGTGCCGACCAGCACACCCCGCCCGGTCTCCCCGCTCCCGCGCGGGACGATCAGCACCTGGGACCCGGCGACCCTGAACGTCAGCCCGCTCCCCGCCAGGAGCAGCTCCAGCGCCTGCCCCACGGTGCGCTCCGCGCACGCGCAGGAGACGCGCCGCCCAGCAGGAAGCAGGTCGGGGCTGTAGACCAGAGGCACCGCCGCCCTCTCCTGGAGGAGCCGGAGCGCGTCGGGGAGCGCCACCCCCTCGACGGCCAGGCGGGCCGGCCGGTCCAGCGGCGACTGAGCGCTGGCGGCGCCCGGGAGGACGAGCCCCGCCAGGACGGCGGCCACGAGGCCGCCGAGCCGGCGCAGTCGGCTCGCCAGCAGTGGCCAGTGGCTTCCATGGCGATGCATCGTGACCTTCCTCGTTGCGGGTGTTCCTGCCATCCACAACGGCCGGTGATGCTTCGAGGTACCGACGGCACGCAGAATCTACTTCCGGGCATCCAGTACCGGCATGGACTCCCGCTTCGCGTGCCGGAGGATGGCTCGGTCGAGCGTCACCTCTCGCCGCCCGGCCCGTATCTTCCTCCGGCCGGCAACACCGCCGGCAGCCGCCAGCGGGACACGGAGATCGCCTGCATGATCGTTCTCTCGCGGACCCGGGCATCGCGGACCCGGGCATCGCCGACCCGTGGCGTTGCGATCCTCGCGCTCCTTTGCACCGCCTCGCTCTCCTGCGGCGGCTCTGCGTCGGAGCCCGACGGCTACCCGCGCACCACCGAGGCCGGGGACTTCGTGTTCCTCGCCCACGAGGGTGTCTCCGATTCCGACGTGGCGAGGATCCTCGACGCCCTCCGGGGCAACGCCGAGAGGATCAAGGGCCATCTGCGCGTCACCGCGATGCCCCGCGTCCGGGTGGGTCTGTGGGCGCAGTCCCGGCAGGACGACTGGGACCGGGCGATGCAGGCGGCGCTGGGCCGGGTCTATCGGGGCGCCACCGGATACACGCCGGCGCGGGACGAGATGCGCCTCCTCCTCAACCCGTCGAGCCCGCTCGACGTGGTCCACGAGTACGCCCACCTCGTCTCCTTCCAGGTGAACCCGAACATCTCCAACAATCCGCGATGGCTCTGGGAGGCCGTGGCCGTCTACGAGGCGGGCTCGGCACCCGACGTGCGCACCTGGTCCGACGCCGAACTCCGGTTCCCGGGGCTTCAGGCCCTGAACCAGTACGACTCGCCCCTTCCCTACCGCTGGGGCTACCACGTGGCGCAGGCCGTGATCACGAGGTGGGGAGACGAAGGCTACCTTGCCCTCATCCGCACCAACGGGGACCTCCAGGGCGCTCTGGGTATCACGGAGGCCGCGTTCGGGGCGTACGTGGAGGAGTTCGTCCGGGGCGTGGCCGGGCGCCGGTAGCTAACTTCCCCGGCGCCCGTTCAGGCGCCGAACCCGGAGGATTCCTTGGCCACCCATCGCGCGCTCTCGCCGGCGCTCCGCTCGCCGGCGCTCCTCGTCGCCTTCATCGCCCTGGGCGTCGGAGCGCTCGTCGTCCCCGATGACCTCCCTGCCCAATCCCCGCGCCCCCTCCGCCCCATCGACTTCACCCGCTCGGCGGAGTACGGCTGGCTGAACAAGCCGGTCCTGGCCAGCCGGTCCCTCGACGACCTGACGCGGGCCGGGAGTTGGCGCATGACCGGCACAGGGGCCCTCACCTTCCCCCACGAGCGCCGCCTCGGCGACATGCGCGTCCTCCGGGTGGACATGCAGATGTTCACCGACGCGCCGGCGCCCACCAACAACCGACTCTCGTCCATCAACCTCCGCCGTGCCTTCGACGGAGAGGACTGGACCGCCTTCAACCGCCTCTCCCTCTGGATGCGGGCGGACGTGGCCGGCTTTCCCATGCTCCCCCTGCAGCTGGTGCTGCACAATGACGGGGCCGAGAAGGTGCCGGACAAGTACTACAGGGAGGGGATCCACTACGTCACCCTGGCCGGCGACGGCTGGCACCAGGTGGTGTGGGAGATCGAGCCCCTGGCCCGCGACCGCGTGACCCTCCTCGAGATCGGGTACTGGGTCAACAAGATGCTGGCCGCGCCCGGCGACCGGGTGGCCTTCGAGATCGGAAGGGTGGAGCTCCAGAAGGTGGAGCCGGACGTCCACACCGGATGGACCCCGGCCGCCGGGAAGGCAGCCTTCAGCCACGTCGGGTATCTGCCGGCCTTCACCAAGACCGCGGTGGCGGCCGCGCCCGTGGGGAGTGCCCCCGGGGCGGCCCCCGACACATTCTCCGTCCTCCGCGTGGACGACGACGCGCTCGGCGAGGTCGTGCTCCGGAAGCCCGCCCGCACCGTGCGGAGCCGCCTGGGCACCCTCCAGGAGATGGACTTCTCCGAGGTGACGGCCCCCGGCACCTACGTCCTGCGCGCCGGCGACCTGGCCACGCCGCCCTTCCGCATCGCCCCCGACGTCTGGGAGGCGACGGTCTGGGACGTCCTCAACTTCTTCTACGGCAACCGGTGCGGCTTCGACGTCCCCGGCTCCCACGGCGTGGACCACCTGGACTGGTTCGCCTCGCTGGGCGATCAGCGCATCACCATGAGCGGGGGATGGCACGACGCCGGCGACCTGTCGCAGGGGGTGATCAACACCGCGGAGGCCACCTACGCCATGTTCGCCCTCGCCGAGCGCCTCCGGGAGGAGGGCCGCGATCCGGCGCTCGTGGCGCGGCTCCTCGAGGAGGCCACGTGGGGGCTCGATTGGGTGATGCGCGTGCGCTTCCCCGGCGGGTACCGGATCGGCTTCGCCAGCCACAACCTGTGGACCGACAACGTGGTCGGGACCGCCGACGACCGCTTCCGGGAGGCGAGAAACAACCCCAACGCCAACTACGTGTCCGCAGCCGCCGAAGCCATCGCGGCCCGGGTCCTGGCGGCCTCCGACCCGGAGCGCGCCGCGCGTAGCCTGCGCCTCGCCGAGGAGGACTGGGGTCACGCCATCGTGGGCGTGGAGGGCCCCACCACCTGGCACACGCCCGCCTTCGCCGCCACGCGCATGGAGCTCGCCGGGATCGGGGTCACCGCGTCGGTGGAGCTCTGGCGCGCCACCGGCAAGGCGCAGTATGCCGAGAAGGCCGCCGAGCTGGCCCGGGTCGTCGTCGCATCCCAGCAGAAGACGGCGGTGGGCCGGGAGTTGCCCCTGTCCGGGTTCTTCTACACGGGCCCGGACCGGGACACGGTCTTCCACCAGTTCCACCGGGGGAACGACCAGGCCCCCATCGTCGCGCTGGCGCAGATGGTGGAGGCCTTCCCGGACCACCCGGACCGGAAGGACTGGGAGGCTACCCTCACCCTCCACGCGGGATACCAGAAGGCCACCGCGGCCACCACCGCGCCCTGGGGCGTGCTCCCGGCGTACGTCTACCGCCTCGGGGACGAGATGAAGGAGGTCCCCGACTCGGGGGCGCTGCACCAGGCCACGCGGGAGGACTGGCGCGCCCAGGTGCAGGCCGGGATGTCCATGGGCGACGGCTGGTACCTGCGCGCCTTCCCCGTCTGGTTCGCCAGGCGGGGGAATCACGGCGTCCTCCTCTCACAGGCCAAGGCGCTCTCCACCCTGGCCCGGCTCAGGGCGGACAGCGCCGGTCTCGACCTGGCCCAGCGGCAGGCCCAGTGGGTCGTCGGCCGCAACCCGTTCACGCAGAGCACGATCTACGGCGTAGGCTACGACTGGGCCCAGCAGTACAGCGTGTCCTCCGGCGACTTCGTGGGTTCGCTCCCGGTGGGCATGCAGAGCCGCGGCGTCACCGACCTGCCCTACTGGCCCTCGCAGAACACCTACGTCTACAAGGAGGTATGGGTGCACTCGGCGAGTCGTTGGCTCTGGCTCATGGCGGACCTGATCCCCCCGAACCCTTCTCCGAGGAGGCAGCGTGTTCCGTAGAGTGAGTGACTTCCTGGCGGTGTGGGACTACGAGGCCGAGGCGACGCTGAAGGTCCTGGGCGCCCTCACCGACGCCTCCCTGTTGCAGCGCTTCCACCCGGACGTGCGCACGCTGGGGCGCCTGGCGTGGCACATCACCCAGAGCATCCCCGAGATGGGCACGCGCACGGGCCTCGCGCTCGCGGGCCCCGGCGAGGACGCACCCATCCCCACATCCGCCGCGGACATCGCCGAGCGCTACCGCGAGGCGGCGGAGTCGCTGACCCGGGAGGTGAAGACCCGGTGGGACGACGCAGAGCTGGAGGTGGAGGACGAGATGTACGGCGAGCGCTGGCCCCGGGGGCGCACGCTCTTCGTCATCTCCGGGCACCAGGCCCACCACAGGGCGCAGATGATGGTGCTCATGCGGCTGGCAGGGCTCCCGGTGCCCGGCGTGTACGGGCCCACGAAAGAGGAGTGGGGCCAGTTCGGGATGCCGGCGCAGGAATAGGGGCGGGAACGCAGGCGGAGTCCCCCCGAGGGAGCCCGCCGCGGCCTATACGCCATCACGGTGATCGTGAGGTGAGGGGCGGAGTGCATCGGCACGCCGATCCAGGCGTCGCGGCCTACCCGGCGCGACTTATCCGTGCCGGTGCCGCGCCTTACACCGCCCGTCCTGTACGCCGCGGACCCTATGGGCTTGCCGGTTTCCCGGGCGCCCTGTCTATTGTGCCAAGCTGCTGGTAGGACCCTGGCGGGGGGTACGGTAGCACCGACCGAAGCGCTGTTCCGGTTGCGCCCCTTCGGCTAGAGGAAAAGACCATGGAGGTCCGGGAGCGCGAGGCTCGCGCCGGCGTTCTTGAGGCTTGTCCATATTGCTCCTGCGGTTGCGGTCTCCACCTCCTGGGGACCGGTGCGGAGCGTGTGGGCGTGGGCCCGAGTGAGCACCATCCGGTTTCGGGCGGGCGCCTTTGTGCGAAGGGGTGGGCCGCCCACGAAGCGCCCCTGTGGGGGCCGCGGATCCTGCACCCCCTGGTCCGGAAGGACGGCCGCCTGGAGCCGTGTTCCTGGGACCAGGCCATCTCCCACGCCGCCGAGTCCCTCTCCCGCCTGGTGTCGGCGGGCCGGCCGGTGGGCGTCCTGGGCTCGGGCCGGGCCTCGAACGAGGAGAACTTCCTCGCTGCGGCCCTGGCGCGCACGGCGCTCCGGACCGGCCACGTGGACGCTCCGCTCCGGGCTCCGTACGAGGACCTCGTGCGCGGCCTGGGCGCGGCGTCCGGGATCCCGGCGCTGGACTCCTCCCTCGCAGACCTGGCCGCGTCCGATCTGATCCTCCTCCTGGAGGGGGACCTGGCGGCCACCCATCCCCGGGCGGCGTTCGCGCTCCTGCAGGCGCTCCGGCGCGGCGGGCGCCTCGTGACCCTGGGGTGGAGCCCGACCCGCATGAGCCGCCTGGCGGCCGCGCACCTCACGCTGCCTCCCGGCGACCCTCTGCGCCCCCTGTGCGAGCTGCTGGAGACGCTCCGGGGCGGGGGGGACGCTCCCCCCGTCGGTGCGCAGGCCTCCATTCCGGAAGTTGCGTCGTGGCTGGCCGCTTCGCGCCGGCCGGCCCTGGTCCTGGGCTTCCCGCAGGCCGAGCCGACCGTCCTCGAGGGGGCCGCCTCCCTCCTGGTCCAGGCGTTGCGCGAGGCCGGGACCCGGCCGGGCCCGGGTCGGGACGACGGCCGGACCGTGACGCTCGTGCCCCTTCCGGTGCGCGCCAACTCCCGGGGAGCCCGTGAGATGGGCGCCACCCCCCACCTCCTCCCGGGGTGCCGGGCCCTCGACGACCCCGGGGCGCGGGACAGGCTCGGGAAGGTCTGGGGCCAGGAGCCCTGCCGGGAGCAGGGGCTCCCCGCATCGGACATGCTGAGCGCAGTGCATGGGCTGGTGGTGGTTTCGGACGATCCCGTGGTCTCGGCCCCATCTCCCTCCCGGGCGCTGCTGGCCCTTAAGGCTCTGGAGTCCCTGGTGGTGCTGGACTCCTTCCTCAC
>JBFYZE010000455.1:0-9116 GCA_041309665.1 Gemmatimonadales bacterium
GGAGCAGGGCGGACCCCAGCAGGCCGGCGTCGCGCGCCAGGGTGTGGCCCGGGGCGACGTCGGCGTGGCGGCGGGCTCCCGGGCGTGGGGGTTCGGCCGTCCGCATCCCATCCGCCGTCGCGGCGGCCAGGGAGTCGGCGACGCGGGCGGCCTCGAACGTCTCCTCCAGCCCCGCGCCCTCCATCAGAGCGAGCTCGGGCAGGGCCCGGGCCAGCGCAGTCCAGGCGGCCCGGTCGGAGGGCGCCGCAAGGGCGCGCCCCGCCAGCTCCGCCACGCGCGCCGAGGGAAGCTCCTGGGCGAACCCGGGAGCCCCGGAGCCCAGGGCCGCCAGGGCCAGGCAGGTCGCGGCGAGGGAGGGGCTCAGGCGCACAGGCCCTCACGCAGACCGCGCATCAGGGCGCGGAGGTTGGCCACGGCCTTGGAGCGGATCTGGCTCACCCTCGACTCGGTGACGCCCAGCACAGCGGCGATCTCGTGGAGCTTCAGCTCCTCGAAGTAGTAGAGGGAGATCACCAGCCTCTCCTGCTCGTGGAGGTTCAGGATCTCGTCGCGCAGGCGGGCCACCTCCTCGCGGTGGGCGATCCCCGCCTCCACGGCTTCGGTCTCCGGATCCCCGGCGAGCAGCTCCTCCACGGGGGTGCCCGACGTCGCGGAGCGGTCCACGGGGTGATCCAGCGACATGCGCGCGGCGTGCTCCACCTCCTGCCGCCACTGCCAGAGCCTCTCGATCGCCACTCCCAGCTCCTCGGCCACCTCGGCGTCCGTGGGCTGCCGGCCCAGCCGGGTCGCCAGCGCGTCGCGGGCGCGCGTGAGATCCCGCTGCTTTCGCCGCACCGAGCGCGGCACGTGGTCCCGGCGCCTCAGGTCGTCGAGGATGGCCCCGCGGATCCTGGGGGTGGCGAAGGTGCTGAAGGCCAGCCCGCGGCTGGCGTCGAAGTGGTCCACGGCGCTGATGAGCCCCAGCGTGCCGGCGCTCAGAAGGTCGTCGAACTCCACCTCCAGGCGGCTGCTCCGAACCAGCTGGCGCGCGACGTGGTGCACGAGAGGCAGGTTCCGCTCGAGGAACTCCTCCCGGAGCGTGCGATGGGTGCTGACGTCGGAGGCCGTATGGGGGGTGTCGGGCATGGGAGCTCCTCCAGCAGGTCGTCGCGTACGTGCGCTCCTTCAGCACGGCCCGTACCACGGGGAGGAGGCTCGCGGGCGAGCCCTCGGAGCTTCGCAAAGCATCTTCGGGTCTTCACTTACGCGAAGGTCGCACCCGAGCGGACAGGTGGGCGGGCACCGGACGGGCGGCCCGGGCCGGAAGCCTCTTCCGGCTCACCCGGCTGCTTTTTCCGCTCCGGCCAGCGCGCGGACCAGGCGGCCGGCCAACGGGTCCAGGTCCCGGAGTGCAGGGGACGCGGAGGGCAGCCCCGCCAGGGACCCGCGGGCGGCCCCGGCGTCCACCACCGCCGCATCGTCGGCCACGGCGCCGGCGAGCGGCACGCCCTCCCCGGAGAACGTGGCCGACGCCGCGTCCACCAGCTCGTGGGCGGCGCGCGCCTCGGCGGGGGTGACGCGGTTGACCAGGAGCTCCACCGGGAGCCCCCCGAAGCGCGCGCGGGCCACCTTGAGCAGAGCGTAGGCACCGACCTGGGCCACGGGATCACGCCCCGTCACGGCCATGAGCCTTCCCGAAGCGGCCGCGCACGCGGCCATGACCGAGTCCAGGCGCGAGCCGCCGTCCACCACCACCAGGTCGTAGCGGTCGTAGAGCGCAGCCACCCGGCGCAGGAGCATGCGACGCTCCGAGGCCGCCACGGCCAGCGTGGCCGCCACACCGCCGCCGCCCCCGGGGAAGAGGGTGAGCCCGTCGGCGACCGGAACCAGGAGGCGCTCGGGGGACAGCGCCCCGGCGCGCAGGGCCCCGAGGCCGGGGATCTCGGCCGGGAGGCCGAAGAGCATGTGGACGGAGCCCAACGTCTCGTCGGCGTCCACGAGGAGCACCGACGCCCCGGCCCGTGCCAGGACGATCCCGGTGAGCGCGGCCACGGTGGAGGTGCCCACCCCACCCTTCCCCGCGCCGAACACCGCGACGTGGTCGCGGCGGCTGTGGGAGTCGTCGCGGGGGGCGCCCGCCACGAAGGCCCTGAGGGATTCCACGCCTCGCATCACGGCGCTCCGGCGCCCCTCATCCCGCCGCCAGCGCGGCCCGGTCGGCCTCGGCGGCCTCGAGCCCCACCGATGCCAGGATCCTGGGTCCCGCGGGGAGGAGGGCGGAGGGCACCTCGGGCCCCGCCGACACCCATCGGGCGGGGAGCCCGGCGGCGTCGGCCAGCGCGGCCAGGGGAAGGTCCGAGGGGGTCTCGTCGAGCTTGGAGAGGAGCACGTGGGTGGGTGCCACGCCGGCGAGCCCCCGGGCCAGCGCCCGCACCACGCCCGGACGGGCGCCGGCGGGGACCACCAGGTGCACCTCGTCCGGATCCAGCGCCAGGAGCGCGGACACCCACTCGGCGCTGCCAGCACCATATCCGCGCCCGGGGGTGTCCACCAGCACCACCTCCCGGTCCCGCAGACGCTCCAGCGCGCCCAGGGCGTCGTCGGCCGAATAGGCGACCTCCACGGGGAGCTCGGCGATCTCTGCGTACGTCTGGATCTCGTCCAGCGCCCCCACCCGGTACGTGTCCAGCGTGAGGAGCCCCACCTTCCGGTGGGCCACTCCCGCCGGCGACAGCGCCACCTTCATGCACGCCGTGGTCTTCCCGGCGCCCGAGGGGCCGACCATCGCCAGCACGTACGGCCCCAGCCGCTTGCGCCCCTCGGCGCGGAGCGCGGCGGCCCGCGCACCGTCCAGGCGGAGGCGGAGCTGCTCCACGTCGGCGGCGCGGGCCGCCACCACCTCCACCTCATGCCCCCCTGGGCGCCGGGTCACCTGGGTGCGCACCAGCATGGCGTCGTCTCCCAGCGCCCGCCGGACCCGGGCCAGCACCTCGCGGAGCTCCGAGCCCCGAAACGTCTCAAGCAGCATGCAGCATCTCCCAGGTGGCCACGTTCTTCAGGTTGGCCTGGGGCGGAAGCTCGGCCAGCGAGACCACGGGCACGCCGGGGAGCACCGGCTCGATGAGCCGGCGCACCCCCACGCGCAGCCCGGGAGGCGCGATGACCGGCACGGGCCGCCCCTCGTCGGCGTGCGCGCGGCTGAGGTCGTCCAGGCGCCCCAGGAGCGCGGTGAGCGTGTCGGGGTCCATCATCTCGGCGGAGGAGCGGTTCGCCCGGGGGCTGAAGAGCCCCATGAGCGCCGCCTCCAGCTTCGGGCCCAGCGTGATCGCGCGGATGGCGCCGTCGCGCCCCACGTACCGCTCGGCGATGACATGCCCCAGCGCTCGGCGGACGTGCTCGGTGAGGGCCTCCGGGTCCTTGGTGCTCTCGGAGGCGTCGGCCAGCGTCTCGAGGATGGTGACCACGTCGCGGATGGGGACGCGCTCCTTGAGGAGACGCTGGAGCACCCGGTGGAGCGTGCCAAGGGACACGCGTTGGGGGACCACTTCGTCCACCAGCGCCGGATAGCTCTCCTTGAGCGTGTCCAGGAGCTCCTGCACGTCCTGCCGACCCAGGAGGTCGGCGGCGTGGCTCTTCAGCGTCTCCATGAGGTGGGTGGCCATCACCGTGGAAGGCTCCACCACCACGTAGCCCGCCGCCTCCGCGTCCACCCGCCCCTGCGGGGGGATCCAGAGGGCACTCATGCCGAAGGACGGGTCCACGGTGGCCTCGCCGTCGATGGGGGCGATCGCCGAGCCCGCGTCCAGCGCCAGCAGGGAGCGGGGGCGCGCCTCGCCCCGGGCCGCCTCCGAGCCGCGCACCTTCACCACGTACTCGTGGGGCTGAAGGCGCACGTCGTCGCGGATCCGGATGGGCGGGACGAGGATCCCGAGCTCCAGCGCCGCCTGCTTGCGCAGCAGGCGCACGCGCTCCAGGAGGTCGCCGCCGTGCTTCTCCTCCACCAGGGGGATGAGCGCGTAGCCGATCTCCAGCTCCACGGGATCGATCTGGAGAAGGTCCTGCACGGGGCTCCGCTCGGGCTGCGGCGCCTCGCCCTTGGCCGGCACGGCGGAGCGCGCCTCGGCCTTCTCCTTCGCCCGCTGGCCCGCGGTGGCGCGGGCGGCCAGCGCCGCGCCGACGGAGAGGACGAGGAAGGGGATGGTGGGCATCCCGGGCACCAGGGCCAGCGCCCCCAGGAAGCCGGAGGCGATCCACATGGGCCGGGCCTCCCGCCCGATCTGGCGCAGGAGTGAGTCCGTGACCCGCCCTCCCCCCGACGACGTCACCATGATGCCGGCGGCGGTGGAGATGACCAGCGCAGGGACCTGGCTCACCAGGCCATCCCCCACGGTGAGGACGGTGAACTCGGAGAGAGCCCTGCTCAACGGCATGCCGCGCTGCACCACGCCCACGAAGAGGCCGCCCAGGATGTTGATGGCGGTGATGAGGAGCCCGGCGATGGCGTCGCCGCGGACGAACTTGGCCGCACCGTCCATCGCCCCGAAGAAGTCCGCCTCCCTGGAGACCTCCTCCCGCCTCCGCCGCGCCTCGGTGTCGTCGATGAGACCGGCGGCGAGGTCGCCGTCGATGCTCATCTGACGCCCGGGCATGGCGTCCAGCGTGAAGCGCGCCGCCACCTCGGCCACGCGCCCCGCGCCCTTGGTGATGACGATGAAGTTGATGCCGACGAGGATGAGGAAGATGACCACGCCGACGGCGTAGTTGCCCCCGATCACGAACTGGCCGAAGGACTCGATGACCTTCCCGGCCTCCCCGGTGCTGAGGATGAGCCTCGTGCTGCTCACGTTCAGCGCCAGACGGTAGAGCGTGAGGATGAGGAGGAGGGCGGGGAACGAGGAGAAGTCCAGCGGGCGGGTGGAATTGAGCGCCACGAGCAGGACCACCAGCGACGACGCGATGGAGAGCGCCAGCAGGAGATCCAGGAGGAACGCGGGAAGGGGGAGCACCAGGAGCCCTACCACCAGCACGATCCCCACCACCACCAGGGGCTCGCCGTGGCGCCCCAGGTTGGCGAGGAAGGCGGGCGCGGTGCGCGCGCTCACGCTTCAGCCTCCACCAGGCGGGTCGCCGTCGTGCCACCACGGCCCCCGGCGGCCTGGCGGTAGACCCAGGCCAGGATCTCCGCCACCGCCACGAAGAGGTCCACGGGGATGGGGTGACCCACCCGCGCCGTGGCCAGAAGCGCCCTCGCCAGAGGCTTGTTCTCCACCACCGGGACGCCGTGCGCCCGGGCCTGCTCCCGGATGCGCTCGGCCAGCTTGCGCTCACCCATGGCCAGGACCACCGGGGCGTCCCACTTGGCGGGGTCGTACTTCAGCGCCACGGCGATGTGGGTGGGGTTGGTCACCACCACGTCCGCCTCCGAGACGGAGAGGATCATGCGGCGCCGCGCCATCTGACGCGCCATGGTGCGACGGCGGACCTTGGTGACCTGGTCACCTTCCGACTCCTTGATCTCCTTGCGCACCTCCTCCTTGGTCATGCGCAGCCCCTTCTCGTGCTCCCACGTCTGATAGGCGAAGTCGGCCAGGGCCACGAGGAGGTAGGCGAGCCCCGCGGCCGCCAGGATCCGCAGCGTGAACCGCTGCATGAAGAGCAGGAGCGCCATGGGCGACTGGGCCGCCAACTCCGAGAGCTCGCCCACCGCCGGCCCCGAAGCGCGCCAGACCACCCAACACACGAGCGCCAGCTTGAGCAGGCTCTTCACCAGCTCGGCCACGGCCCGCCAACCCCAGATCTGACGCGCCCGGGCGAGGGGGTCGAGGCGGGACCAGTCGGGCTTCAGGGGCTCGACGGAGAGCACCCCACGGGCCTGGATCGCGGCGACCGCCAGCGCCGTCCCCATCAGGGCCATGAGGAAGGGCGCCGTCCCCGTGAGGGCGCGCAGCGTGATCGCGCGGAGCCACGCGACGTGGCCGTCCACGCCGACCTGGAGGGAGGAGATCCCGGACGCCGTGAGGGTGAACACCTCCGTCACCGAGCGCGCCGCACCCGGCGCCGCCACGGACATCGCCGCCGCGCCCGCCAGGAAGAGGAAGGCGCTGTTCACCTCCTGGCTCCGCGGCACCTGCCCCTTCTTCAGGGTGTCGTGGCGCTTCTTGGGGGTGGGCGCCTCGGTCTTGTCGCCGTAGGAGTCCTGGGCCATCAGCGCTCCGCGGCGGGGGTGAGGGCACGGAGCAGCTCGGCCGCCACGGCCCCGTAGTCGCCGGGCCAGCCTGCGAAGGCGCCGGCCAGGGCGGGGAGGGTGGCGGCCAGCACCAGGAGGCCAAGGCCGATCTGCACGGGAAAGGCCACCATGAGGATGTTGAGCTGGGGCACGGTGCGGGCCAGGATCCCCAACCCGACGTTCCCCAGCATCAGGGCCGCCACCACGGGGGCGGCGAGGCGGAGGCCGAGCTCCAGGAGCATCCCCCCCAGCGCCACCACCGCCAGCGCTCCCTCCTGCAGGGCGACGGGGCTGCCGGGTGGGACCAGCTCCAGGGATCGATGGAGTGCCTCGAAGATCACCAGGTGCCCGCCGGTGGAGAGGATGAGGGCGGTGGCGAAGAGCCCCAGGAGCTGCCCGAGGACGGGGAGCTGGGTCAGGGACATGGGATCCACCACGTTCGCGCCGGAGAGCCCCGTCTGGACGGCGAGCATGTCCCCCGCGGCCTCGGCGGCGCCTACGAAGACGGCGGCACCGAGGCCCAGCATGAACCCCACGACCAGCTCCGACAGCACCGTCGCGGCGGTGAGGCGCGCCGCGTGGGCCCCGGGGGCGGACGCGGCGGCGGGCCACAGGACGAACGCCAGCGCGAGCAGGAGCGCGGTGCGCACCCCGCCGGGAACGGCGCGGGAGGAGAACACGGGCACCACCCAGAGGAGCCCGGTGAGGCGCAGGGCCAGCAGGGCGGGCACGGCGGTCCCCTCCACGGTCAGCCCACCAGCCCCGGGAGGGAGCGGAAGAGCTCGGTGGTGTAGCGCACGATCTCCTGGAGCATCCACGGCAGGAGCACCAGGAAGACCAACCCCACCGCAAGGAGCTTGGGCACGAAGGAGAGGGTCTGCTCCTGGATGGACGTAACGGCCTGGAACACGCTCACCACCAGCCCTACCACCAGCGCGGCCAGGAGGAGCGGACCCGACAGGGTCAGCGAGAGCATGAGGGCGTCCCGGGCCACGTCCACCACCAGCGCGTGGGGCATCAGGCGAAGCTCTGCACGAGGCTCCCCACCACCAGCGACCACCCGTCCACCAGGACGAAGAGCAGGAGCTTGAAGGGAAGGGACACCATGACGGGCGGGAGCATGAACATCCCCATGCTCATGAGGACCGAGGCCACGACGAGGTCGATGACCACGAAGGGGAGGAATAGGGCGAACCCCATCTGGAACGCGGACGTGAGCTCGGAGCTGACGAAGGCCGCCACGAGCGTCATGAGCGGGAGCTCCTCCGGCGTGGCCGGGGCCGGCTTCCCGCTCATCTCCACGAAGTGGGCGAGGTCCTGGCCCCGGGTCTGCTCGAGCATGAAGGCCCGGAACGGGACGGATGCCTCCACGAGCATGGCCGCCGTGTCCATCTCCCCGGCCACCCAGGGCGCCAGCGCCCGCTCGTTGGCGTCCTCCAGCGTCGGCGTCATGACGAACATGGTGAGGATGAGCGCCATGGCGGTGAGGAGGTGGGCCGGGGGCGCGGTCTGCGTGCCCAGCGCCTGCTTGAGCAGGTGCAGCACCACGAGGATCCTCGTGAAGCTGGTCATGAGCAGGAGGAGCGTGGGCAGGACGGTGAGGAAGCCCACGAAGAGCACCGTCCCCACCGGCCCGCTGAGCTCCAGGTCCCGGTCGGCGCCCGAGCCCACCGAGAGGCGCACGTCGGGGAGCGCCTGGGTGAGGAGGAGCGCCGCCGAGGACGCGGTCGTTCCCTGGAGGGGCTGCGCCGCGGGCCGGCCAACGCCCTGGGCGGCGTCCTGCGTGAGCCCTGCTCCCTGCGCCAGCGCCGGCGCCGCCGTGACGGACGAGGCCGCCAAGGACGCCGCCAACGCCCACACCACGGGAACCACGCGCATGCCCGCAGATCTCCGCACGGCCCGCGCGAGGGCACCGCCGAACGAGCGCCCCCGCTCCAGGGTGGCGGCGGGTGCGCCCCGGACAGCGCCTTCCCTCCCGGCGCCCTCCCCTGCCGAACCAGCGCTCCGAGCTTCCTCGGCGGCGCCGTCGAGCTCCATGAGGAGGCGCACACCCCCCTCCCCGTAGGAGACCAGCGCCGAGCGCCCCGCCACCTGCACCGTCGCCAGGCCCTGGCGCGGCGCGAGCGAGGCGCGCGCGAGGACCTCGATGCGCCCCGCCCCCTCCCGCTGCCGGGCGCCGGGGACCCAGCGCCGGGCCAGCGCGGCGCCAAGGGTCACGACCGCGAGCACGAAAGCCAGGGCCGCGAGCCCCGAAAGCACGGACAGGGAGGTCAATCCGATCCCTCCCCATCCGGGCCCGCGGCGTGCAGCATGCGCGTCACGCGCACCCCGAACTGCTCACCCACCACCACGACCTCGCCCTCGGCGAACCGGCGGTCGCCCACGAACACGTCGACGGGCTCCCCCGCCAGCCGCTCCAGCTGGATCACCGAGCCGCGGCCCAGCCCCAGGATCTCCTGTACCGACATGCGCGTGCGCCCCAGCTCGATGGCGACGGGCATGGTCAGGCCGTGGAGGACGGAGAGGGCCGCCAGCGAGCCGGCGTCGGAGCCCTCGGCGAGTTCTGCGAAGCTGGCCTGAGGAGGGGTGCCGCTCATGATGCTCTCATTCTCGTTGGGGTGGATCAGAGGGTGCGCTCGCGCGCCGGGTGGATCAGGTCCTCGGGGTCGGGCGCCACGGCTTCCAGGATCTGCACGGCCAGCTTCTCGCCCACGCGCCCGGGAAGCGCGCGGAAGCGGCGCTGCCCTGCCACGCGAAGCTCCAGCTCGGTCGTCCGCGCGATCCCGGTCGCCACCACCGAGCCGGGGCGGAGCGCCAGGATCGAGCCAAGCGTCATCTCGAATCGGGGAAGGCACGCACCCACGGTGAGCCGGGCGCTGCGCAGGGAGGCTTCCAGATGGAGCTGGTCCTG
>JBFYZE010000456.1:0-3643 GCA_041309665.1 Gemmatimonadales bacterium
AGGAGCAGGGACACCAGCACCTCGGCCAGGGTGAAGCCGGGCACCGCCTGCCCGCGCGTCCGCGCCTCTCCCCTCACCGCCTCCCACCTCCGTCCAGGGCGGCCTCGACGACGACGGACGCGGAGTCCCCGGCGGCGGAGAACTCCAGCCGCACGCGGTCCCCTTCGACCCACCAGCGGGAGGTGCCCGACGGGGTTTCGAGGACGCCGGGGCCCGGGTGCCGGACGGCCGCGAGGGAGTCGTAGAGCCGCTCCAGCTGCGCCACGCCGCGCTCGGTCCGCTCGGCGCGGGCCAGGGTGACGGCGGCGAGATAGAGCGTCCCCACGACGCCCAGCAGGCCCACCTCCACGACCACCAGGGCGACGAGGACCTCCACGAGCGTGAAGCCCCGCCTCGTCATGGACGACGCACCCTCCCGTACCCCGACACCACCAGCGACGACGCGGCCGCGCCGCGCCGGAAGCGGAGGGTCTCGCTGGCCACCTGGCCCAGGCCCAGGGCGTCGTAGCGCAGCTCGGTCGCGGCCCGCGCCCGGGAGAGCTCGACGGTCACGGCGAGCCCCTCCTCGAGCCCCACCGTCCCGAACGCGCTGTCCCCCACCTGCGCCCACGCCCTCCAGGGCCCGGAGGCGAGGTGGACGCTGGCGCCGCCGTGGGTGAGCGCCGCGACCCGTGCGTCGGCCACCAGCCCGGCGACGGCCTCCCGGGCCGCGACCACGGCCATGCGGTCCAGAAGGGCCCGGCCGGCCGGGAGGAACGCGGAGGCCGCCAGCGTGGCCAGGAGGAGGCCTGCGCAGATCTCGAAGAGGGTGTAGCCGCGTCGCATGGCGACACGATGGCGCTCCGGCCGGAGCGGCCGAATGGCGCGATGGGCCTCCGCGCCGGACGGCCGCCGGCCAGGCGGTCTACTCGATCCCGTACTCCTGGATCTTGTAGCGGAGTGCCCGGGGGGAGAGGTCCAGGAGCTCGGCGGCCTGGGTGCGGTTTCCCCCCGTGCGGTCCAGCGCGAGCTGGATGAGGTGCTTCTCCATGCGGGCGCCGTGGCGCTTCACCGAGAGATCCTCGGTGTCGGTCAGGAGCCCCGGGGAATCGGGGGCCGGCCGACGCACCGACTCGGGCAGGTCGTCGAGGCCGATCTCGGGGCCGTCGCTGAGGACCAGGGCCCGCTCCAGCACGTTCTCGAGCTCCCGGATGTTGCCCGGCCACCCATAGGCGAGGAGAGCCTCCATGGCCTGCGGCTGGATCCCCTCCACCGCCACGCCCAGGCGGCGCGCATGCCGCCGGAGCAGGTGCAGGGCCAGCTCGGGGATCTCCTCGCGCCGCGTGCGCAGCTGGGGCAGATGGATGGGGACCACCGCGAGCCTGTAGTAGAGGTCCTCGCGGAAGTCCCCCGCCTCCACCGCCGCCTCCAGGTCCTTGTTCGTCGCCGATATGATGCGCACGCTGGCACTGCGCACCTCGGTGGAGCCCAGGCGGCGGAACTCGCCCTCCTGGAGGACGCGCAGGAGCTTCACCTGGAGCGCCCCGGAGAGCTCGGCCACCTCGTCCAGGAAGAGCGTCCCCCCGTCCGCGGTCTCGAAGAGCCCGGGCTTGTCCCGGTCGGCGCCGGTGAACGCGCCCTTCACGTACCCGAAGAACTCCGACTCCAGGAGCTGCTCCGGGATCCCCCCGCAGTTCACGGCGACGAAGGGGCCGGAGGCACGCGGGCTCTCCCGGTGGACGAGCCGGGCCACAAGCTCCTTGCCCGTGCCGCTGGCCCCGGTGAGGAGCACGGCCGAGTCGTGCCGGGCCACCTTCCCCACCACGTCCAGCGCCTTCCGCATGCCGGCGGACCCGGCGACGATCTCGCCGAAGCGCCGGTCGGCCTGCACCTCCGTGCGCAGCCGCCCCACCTCCCGGCGGAGCTGCTCCCGCTCCTCGGCCTTGCGCACGGTGAGGAGGACCTCGTCGGCGCCGAACGGCTTCGCGATGTAGTCGTACGCCCCGCGCTTCATCGCTTCCACCGCCAGATCCAGGCTCCCGTAGGCCGTCATCACCAGGACGAGGGCGCCGCCGCCGGCGCCCCCGTAGCGCTCCAGGAAGCCGAGGCCGTCCAGCCTGGGCATGCGCACGTCGCACAGGATGAGGTCCGGGCCCTGCTCGGCGGCAGCCGCCAACCCGGCCTCGCCGTCCTCGGCCACGAGCACGTGGTAGCCCGCGTCGGCGAGGATCAGGCTCAGCGACTTCCTCAGGCCGGCATCGTCGTCGATGACGAGGATCTTCACGCTGGCTCCCCTGCCCCCGGGGCACGGTCTTCGGCGGCGTCCCCGGCGTCGACCACGCCTGGGAGCCGGATGGTGAAGCAGGCGCCCCCGTCCGGCGCGTTGGACGCCTCGATCCGTCCTCCCATCCCCTCCACCAGCCGGGCGCAGATGGAGAGACCCAGCCCGGTCCCCTTCCCGGGCTCCTTGGTCGTGAAGAACGGGTCGAAGATGGTCTCCAGGTTCTCCTCCGGAACGCCGGGCCCGTTGTCCAGCACCTCGATGACCACCACCCGGGGAGCGGTGAAGAGGGGATCGATCCCCTTGCCCCCGTCGTCCTTCGACACCCGACGCCGGTGCATGTAGTTGATGCCGGGGGGATCGTCGGACCTGCGCTTGGGGAGCCGGGTGACCTCGCCGAATTCCGCGGAGAGCGTGACGCGGATGCGCGGGTCCGCGCAGGGAGCGAGGGCATCCAGCGCGTTCAGGAGGAGGTTGACCAGCACCTGCTCCAGCCGGTGGGCCTCCATCACCACGTCGGGGACGTCTTCGGCGAGGGTCCACTCGTGGGCGACCGCGTCCAGCTTCCCCTGGTTCTGGAGGAGCTCGCGGACCTTGCTCACGACCTGCGCCGGCGATGCGGGCCCCACTCCGGTCTCCCGGGGGCGGGCGTAGTCCAGGAGGCCCCGGACGATGCGGTCGATGCGGCGGGCCTCCTCCCGGATGGAGTCGAGGATCTCGGGGTCGCCTCCGATCCTCGGCGCCCGCGCGCGGGCCACGTCCACGTAGGCCATGATGGCGCCCAGGGGGTTGCCCACCTCGTGGGCGATCCCCGCCGCCAGCGTGCCCACCGAAGCGAGGCGGGCGGCATGGACCACCTGGTCACGGGCAACCACGAGCTCCTCGTTGGTCCGGTCCAGGGAAGCCACGTTGTCCGCCAGGAGCTCCTGGTCGGTGATGAGCCGGTCGGCCATGGCGTTGATGCTCTCGGAGAGCTCGTCGAGCTCCAGGCTCTCCGAGGGTCGGGCCCTGTGGTGGTAGTCCCCCCGGGCGATGCGGCGCGTGTCGTCCGCGAGGCGCTCCATGGGCGAGACGATGGCACGGCGGAGAAGGGCCCCACCGAACACGAAGAGCACGACCAGGTTCACCACCATGAGGACGGCGAGAAGGAGGACACCCTGCGCCGGGCCGGCGAGAACGGGGAGGAGCAAGGCCAGGCCGAGGCCGGCGAGGAGCACCGTGGCGGCGAAGAGAGCGCCGAAGGCCAGGAGGAGCACACTCCGGAGCGGCGTGTGTGCGCGCACGGGAACCCGGGTCGGAGGATCGGTGGCGTCGTCCACCGGAAAGTGCGCCGGAGGGCCGCCCGAAGGCAACCCGCGGGGATACCTCAGGTCAGCGGCTGCA
>JBFYZE010000457.1:0-2908 GCA_041309665.1 Gemmatimonadales bacterium
CGGAGATGGCGGTGTACGCGTTCGGGGAGGGGGTGGAGCTGGAGTCGGAGCTGGTGGTCGTCTACGGACTCGTGGAGAGCGCCCAGTGGGCGGCCATCCTTCCCCAGGTGCAGGCGGAGCGGGCCAGGGCCGCGGCAAGGGCCCGGGGAGACGTGCGCCAGGACTGACGGGAGCCGGGCCGGCGGCACCGACCGGCCGCGAGCGGCGGACCGCTCACTCCGCCATGTCGTAGCGGGCCAGCTTCCGGTAGAGCGTCCGCTCGCCGATCCCCAGGATCTCGGCGGCCTTCCTCCGGTTCCCTGCCACCGACTCGAGCACCGCCCGGATGGCCTCCCGCTCCAGGTCCTCCATCGTCATCCCCGGGCGGAAGACCACCACGCCGCCCTCGATCGCGGCGGGCATCGTCGCGCCCGCGGCGGGCGACCTGGCCTCGGAGCCCGGCGCCACCGGACCCGGGGCGGCCTCCACGAAGGGCACCTCCTCCGCCTCCTCCGCGGCCACGCCGTGGGACGGGCCCATGACCCGCGCCGCGATCTCCCGGGGCGCGAACGCGGCGAAGCGGGCGACGCCGGGGGCGAGGCCGCTCTCCCGCCGGTACGTCTCGAAGTCGCGCCGGAGCTCGTCCATGTCCACGCGCAGGTCCACGAGCGTCCGGAAGACGAACTCCAACTCGGGCCGCAGGTCCCGGCCGTCCGCGCCCTGCCGCGAGGGGCGGGGTATGGGCGCGGGAAGGAGGGTGCGCCCCCGCCCCCCCCGCAGCTCCGCGGGGATGTCCTGGGCCTCGATGGTGCTCCCCGGGGCCAGCACCACCATGGACTCCACCAGGTTGCGCAGCTCCCGGACGTTGCCGGGCCACGCGTATTCCCGGAGGATCTGCATGGCGTCCGGCGAAATGCCCGGGAAGGGGCGGTCGTGGCGCTCCGACGCCTCGCGGACGAACGCCTCCACGAGGATGGGGATGTCGTCGCGGCGCTCGCGCAGGGCTGGAAGCTCGATGTGGAGCACGTTCAGCCGGAAGTACAGGTCCCGGCGGAACTCACCCATGGCCACGAGCTGGCGCAGGTCCTGGTTGGTGGCGGCCACGATGCGCACGTCCACCTTCAGGGGCTTCTCGCCTCCCACGCGGAGGAACTCGCGCTGCTCCAGGACGCGCAGCAGCTTGGTCTGCGTGGCCAGAGGCATCTCCCCGATCTCGTCCAGGAAGATGGTGCCCGTGTCGGCGAGCTCGAAGAGCCCGCGGCGGGCGTCGATGGCGCCGGTGAACGCCCCCTTCTCGTGCCCGAAGATCTCGGACTCGAGCAGCGTCTCCGAGATGGCGGCCACGTTCACCGCGATGAAGGGCCGGTGGCGCCTGGGCGAGAGGGCGTGGATCCCCCGGGCCACCAGCTCTTTCCCGGTCCCGGACTCGCCGGTGACGAGGACGGTGGCGGTCACGGGCGCGATCTGCACCACCCGCTCCAGCACCTCGCGCATGGCGTCGGTGTTGCCCACGATCCCGGTGAGGCTCTGCAGCCGTCGCCGCTCGATGGACAGGCGCCCCACCGCCGCCACGTCGCCGGCCGTCACCGCCGCCGCGAACACCTCGTCGAAGCCGGGCCGCTGCGCCGGGAGAAGGCTCTCGCCGGGCGCGATGGCGAAGACCGGGATCTGGAGCCGGTCCCTGGCCTGGCTGGCCAGGGCGCTTCCGCCCGCCTCCGCCCCCCCGGTGAGCACGAGCAGGACCGCGCCCTCCCGGTCCAGCTGCTCGCCTGGCGTCACGAGCTCCGAGCCGTACCCCGCCCTCGTGAAGGCCTCCCGCAGGGCCCCGGCGCGCGGCAGGTCGTGGGTGGAGATGAGGACCACGTCCTCCCTCACGGCGCACCTCCCCGCACCGGCGGCGCATCCTCCCCCGCGACCGCCGGGGGATGGTGGGGCGGAGCCTCCCCCCGCAACAGCCCCACAGCGTGCTCCACCAACGGATCCAGGACGGCGAGCCCGTCCATCACCCCTCCGGTGCTGCCGGGGAGGTTCACCACCAGCGTCGTGCCCCGGATCCCCGCGAGGCCGCGGGAGAGGGCTGCGTACGGCGTCTTCTCCCGGCCCCGGAGGCGGATGGCTTCGGCGATCCCCGGGGCCTCGCGGCGCACCAGAGGCCAGGTGGCCTCGGGGGTCACGTCCCGGGGCCCGAGCCCGGTCCCTCCCGTGGTGACGACCAGGTCCAGGCGGAGGTCGTCGCACCACTCCAGGAGCACGGAGGCGATCCTGCCGATCTGGTCGGGGACGACCTCCCGGGCGGCCGCATGGAAGCCCCGGGAGGCCACCCAGGCGACCACGGCCGCACCGGAGCGGTCCTCCCGCTCCCCGGCGGAGCAGCCGTCGCTCACCGTGAGGATCCCGACGCGGATGGGCGCGTCCCCTGTCATCGCGGGCTCCGCATCCTACCTGCGGATGGACCCCTTCGTGTAGAACGGGGGCCGCTGCACCACGGCATCCACGGGCTTGCCGCGCACGTCGATCTGCAGGGCCGTGTCCGGCTTGGCGAGCTCCGGCGGGACGTAGCCCATGGCCACACCCCAGCCCAGGCTGGGCGACACGGTGCCGCTCGTGACGACGCCCACCGGGGCCCCGCCCGACAGGATCGGATAGCCGTGCCGGGGGAACGCCTTCCCGGTGACGCGCAGCCCCACGAGGCGGCGGGGCACGCCCGCCTCCTTCTGGCGGACGAGCGCGTCGCGCCCGATGAAGTCGCCCTTGTCGAGCTTGGTGATCCACCCGAGCCCGGACTCGAGCGGGGTGTGCTCGTCATCGAGGTCGTTCCCGTAGAGCGCGTACCCGACCTCCAGGCGGAGGGAGTCGCGGGAGCCGAGCCCCGCGGGGATGAGCCCCCGGCCCTGCGCCAGGAGCGCGCGCCAGACGCCCACCGCGTCCT
>JBFYZE010000458.1:0-3018 GCA_041309665.1 Gemmatimonadales bacterium
CGGAGATGATCTTCACCTTCGGGCGGTGGAGGAGGTCCGGGTTCTTGTTCACCTCGGCCACCACGGCCAGCTCGTAGCTGTCCAGGATGACCAGCGTGCCCACGGGGTAGACACCGGTGGCGGTGATGAGCGCTTTCACCAGGAGCGGGTCGAAGCCACGCCGCGGGTTGTCCCGCATCTCCTTCAGCACGGCGTCGGGGGGCCACGGCTGGTACTGGTAGCTCCGCACGGAGGTGCCGGCGTCGAAGGCGTCGGCCACCGACACGATGCGCGAGAAGAGCGTGGGCTCCCGGGTGCGTTTGTTCGAGGGGTACCCGGTCAGGTCGGTCTTCATGTGGTGCTCGTACGCCATGAGCATCTGGCGATACGGCACGTCGGTGAAGCCGTGCATCTTGAAGAGGCAGAGGAGCCCCTCGGTGGTGTGCTCCTTGAGCTGGACCCACTCCTCGTCGGTGAGGCCGCCGGGCTTGTTGATGATGTCGTAGGAGACGCGCTGCTTGCCGATGTCGTGGAAGAGCGCGCCCAGCCCCAGGTCGTAGAGGAGGAGCTTCTCGAGCCCCAGCCTCTGCCCGATGATGACGCTGAAGATGCACACGTTCACGCAGTGGGTGAACGTGTACTCGTCGAAGTCGCGCAGGGTGGTCATGGTGACCATGGAGTTCTCATTGGAGAGAACCTGGTCCACGATCCCCTGCACCGCCCGCTTCACCTTGCGGACGTTCACCGCCTTGCCCAGCCGCACGTCGCCCAAGGCGTCCTTGGCCACCTGCACCGACTGGGCGTAGGTCCGCTTCGCGGCGGTCAGGGCCTCCTCGTTCTTCGCCGGCTCGTGGACCTCCCTGTCCGGGCGGAACTCGATGTTCTCCACCGGCGATCCCTGCAGCCGGGCCAGGAAGCCCTCGAAGGGATCGTCGCCGCTGGGCTTGCGCAGGAGCACGGAGAGGAACGGGGCCCACTCGGTGCGCTGGATCTGCGCGTGGATCTCCACCGCCCCGATGCCGTGGTCCTGCAGCGCCCGGGCGAAGGAGCCGAAGGTGGAGAAGTTGGAGAGGTCCAGCCGCAGTCGGGTCTCGTTCAGGAAGAAGAAGTCGCCCACCACCCGGATCTCGGCGCTCCCCTCGACCTGCACGATGCGGCTCACCAGGGCGTGCAGTTCGTTCAGCGACTGCTGGACCACCGCATTCTCCAGGGGATAGAGCCGCAGGGCGGAGAGGGCCCCGTAGAACGCGGTGAGGAGCTTGCGTCCCTCTTCCTGGTAGTTGAGGACCGGGCCGCTCATCTCAGTCTTCCTTGCGCATGGCACGGTTCACCGCGCTGCGCACCACCGCGTCCTCGTCCTGCCCAGCCCGCCTGAGCGAGGCCACGGAGGCCGGCGATCCCACCTTCCCGAGCCCGAGCGCGGCCGCGGCCCGGATCTCCGAAGGCTCCCGCTTCCCAAGGAATCCCCTGGAGTTGAGGAGCTTGTCCAGCATCCCGACCGCGCGGTCGCCCGCAACCGTCCCGTAGGCTTCGAAGAACGCGACCTTCTCCGTGATGTCGGCGACGCGGATCTCCTTGCTGTTCAGGATGTCCTCGAGGCGTGCGGAGGCGGGGGTATAGCGGAGCGCGGCCAGCGCCCGGGCCGCCGCGATGCGGATGTCCCTCTCGGGGTCGTCCAGGGTGCCCTGCAGCGCCTGGGCGGCGGTGGACGCCTTCAGCGACACGGCAGCCTCCACCGCGGCCAGGCGCACCTTGCCGTCGGCGTGCGCCAGGAGCCCCGCCAGCGCGGGCCCGGCCTCGGTGATCTGCATTTCGCCGGCCAGCCTCGCCGCCCCGGACGCGACGATGGGGTCCTGCTCCGAGAGGAGGCGCACCACGGCGCCCCGGTTCCGCTCGGCGATTCCCTTCACCGACGTCCTCAGGACGGCCTGCAGCTCTTTGTGCTCCACGGTCTCGGATGCGCGCAGCAGAGGGAAGAGCGCACCGGCGCGCAGGAAGCGCAGGAAAGCCGCAAGCTGCTGTGGCGTCGCACGGATGGAGCCGTCGTAGAGCGCCTGGATCAACTCCCCGATGGCTCCGGGCGCACTCACCTCGTCGAGCAGGGCGCGGGACTCGGACAAGCGCTGCTCGTCGAACACCCCCGGCATGGCCTCGAGCTTGCGCAGCTCCTCCAGGACGCGGGTGGCCGCGTTGAGCGAGCCGCGGCTGAGGAAGTTGGGAAGGAGGGTCGCCATGACGCCCAGGATCTCGCTCTGGCGCTCGGGCCGCTCCCGTTCCTCCAGCCGATCGAACAGAGCGGAGAGGACGTCGTTGCGCAGGTCCCGGTGGAGCTCCTTGTCCAGCTCGGCCTTCAGCGTCTGCATCTCCCTCGGATCCAGGGAGTACAGCGTGGGGTTGAAATCGTCCTTGCTCACCGTCTTGGCGGCGGGGGCCGGCTGCGCCTGCTCCCCCGGCTTGGGCGGCCCCTCCTCCCCTTCCTCCCCCCCCAGCTCCCCCTCCAGGACCCTCTTCAGCTCCTGCTGCGTGTTGCCGGTGCCCCCACCGGCGAACTCCACGCCCTCCGCGAGGTAATCCACGTACTGGTACTGGAAGTACTGGAGGTCCTCCTCCCAGAGCACGGTGAGGAGGTCGTCGCCCTCCGGGGTGAGCTTGCGGGCGCGTTGGAGCACGCCCAGGAAGCGCACGAGCTCGTCCTGCTCGAGGCCGGGGAGGAAGGTGATCTCCCGGACGCCGTCCTTGAAGAACAGGAAGGCGAGGGAATCGCTCCGGCTCTCGGCTCGGTACACCTCCTGGTCGCCGATGAGGAAGCGCTCCTCCTCTACCGACAGCGTGAGGCGGTCGCACTCCGTCCAGAGCTGGGCGACGGCCTGCCGCAGGCTCTCCACGAAGCGCTGGCGGACCGGGTTGTTCTCGTCGTAGAGCTGGAAGGCCCGCAGGGCCTTGCCGAGGACGACGAAGAGCTCGCGCACCTGCCCCACCGGGAGGTCGGTGAGGCCACCCCAGCCCCCACCCTCCGGGTTCGCTCCGCCCACCGTGGTC
>JBFYZE010000459.1:0-4383 GCA_041309665.1 Gemmatimonadales bacterium
CAGGAAGATGTTGGTGTGGTTGGTGAAGAACTCGAGGATGGCGTGGGACTCGGGCGCGGAGCCGGGATAGTAGCCGCTCCCCCGCTGCTCCAGGTCGTCGTCGGCCCATCCCTCGGGGTAGTTGCGGTTCACGTCGATCCCCCGCTCCGAGTCCTCCCCCCGCTTGCCGTCGCCGTCGTTGTCCTTGTCCTCCGGGACCACCGAGTAGCGGGGGCGATCCGTCTTCTCGTCGGGGCCGAGCTGGACCATGACGCGCGGGTCCTGGGGGTCCATGACCCAGCGCCCCTCGGGATCGAGGTAGCGGAAGCTGGTGAACTTGCCGTCGCCGTTCAGGTCGTCGGGGCCGTCCTCGTTCACCTGCCCGTCGCCGTCGTCGTCCACCTCCATGGAGTTCTGCCGCTGGCTGATCCCCCGCTGCACGGAGTTGTAGACGCCGTCGGGGTTCACGATGGGGCAGATGTAGAAGGTGTTGGCGTCGACGAGGGCCTTGATGGCCGGGTCGCTGGCATAGCCGCTGACCAGCTTGTCGATGATGTACAGCGACACCTCCGTGCCGGTGTACTCGTTCCCGTGGGTGGCGCCGTCGATCCAGATCCCCGGCTTGCCCTGCCAGGACTTCATGGGGACGACGTTCTTGACTCCTTCGGCGCGGGGGTTCCTGAGCTCCACGTGCCGGTCGATGGTGGTGCCGTTGTCCATGCGCGACACCACCAGCACGTAGATGGGCCGGCCCTGGCTGGACTTGCCGATCTCCAGGAGGTCGGTGATGTCGGCATGGGCTCGGGCCACCTTCTGGAGGTAGGCCACCGTGCCGTCGTAGCCGTGGAAGTCGTCGAAGGTGATGGGGACCCGCTGCGCCGTCGCCGGCTGCACGACCGCCAGGAGCAGGGCGGCGGCCAGGGCGGCGGGGATCCCGGAGCACCTGGCTCCGGGTCGCGGGGAGAAGGCCACGCTCATGACGTACTCTCCGATGGGTGTTGTCGGTGCCGACCGTCTGGAGGGCACGGGGAGGGCTGAACCCGGGGACCCGCGACCGGCCGGCGGCGTTGAGATTGGGGGCGCGGGGCGGATTCGGCCAGTCGCCGCGATGCGCGCGCGTCCCGCCTACCCCGCCCTGCCTTCCGGCACGTCCACGTGCTCGAACGCCGCCGCCTCGCCGAGCGTGAGCACGCCATACTGCGCCCGGGCGAAGGTCGCCCCGAGGGCCCCGGCGTTGTAGCAGGGCACGCCGTCCACCTCCTCGATGCCGACCGCCTCGTGGATATGGCCGCACACGAGGGCGCGGGGGCGGCGGGCGAGCAGCGCACGCACCTGGCGGCTCCCGGCGTCCGACCCGCTGGAGGTGACGCCCAGGCGTGAGCCGGCCGGCGGCGCGTGGGCGAGCACCAGGTCGCACTCGCCCTCCGGGATGCGGACCGATCCGTCCTCCCACTCGTACGGGAGCCCGAACGCCCGGGGCGAGCCGCCGACGCCCAGGACGCGCAGTCCCAGGAACAGGGCGATGCGCCCGTCCACGTTCTCCGGCTCGTGCATGCGGGGCGTGTCGTGGTTCCCGGGCACGAACGCGAAGGAGAGCCCGGTCTCCCGCAGGAGGGCGAGGATCTCCTCCGCCCCCGCCGTCCGGGCGCTGCGCGACGGCACAGCCATGGCCAGGTCCCCGGTGACGAGCAGGCCCCGCACGTCGCCCCGCGCCGCCAGCGCCGCCAGGACGAGGCGGAGGCGCGCGGCGTTGCCGTGGACGTCGCCGACGACGGCGAGAGTGCCTACTTGTTCGTCCACCGGATCTGGAACTCCACCTCCTCGTCCTTCCCCTCCCGCTCGTGCTCCACCGAGATGACGGCGTCGGAGGGGACCTGGATCCGCTCCCCGCCGACCTGGATGGCGAAGCGCTTGTCGTTCTCGATGCAGTCGGCCAGGCGGCGGAGCTTGGAGACGAACTGCTTGGCGGTGTAGCTGCGCTCGATGTCGCGGGTCTTCTTCGGGGGCATGGGCGGGGCCTCGGGTCAAGCGTGAACGTGTCCGTCCCGAAGGCTATGTCCCCTCGGGGGCGCCGGACAGGGCTGCCCGCCACACTTGCCGCCGGCGGGGCGGCCCGCAGATTAGGCCCCATGCGCCCATCCCTTCGCCGTACCGCCACGGCCGCCCTCGCGGCGGCCTTGATCCCGGTCGCGTGCGTGGCCCCCGAACGTCCCGGACCCGCGGGGACGCCCGAGCTGCGCGCCGCCCTCTTCGACACCATCCTCGCCCGGTCGGAGCGCCGGGAGGCGTTCTCGCCGGTCAAGAACCAGGCCATGGCCTACGACCCCCTGGCCGAGATGCGTGCCCTCCGTGACGAGGTGGTGGGAGCCGATACCGAGGAGGCTCTCTTCTACGCCCTGGCCAAGCTCAGCCACGCCCGCCGCGACCGCCACCTGGACGTGGCCCTGGTGAGGGGCGGGCTGCAGCTTCCCGACTCGTCGGGGGTGGACGTGTGGGGGGGCCCGGGAGTTCCCGCTCCCCTGCACGCGCCGGTGAGGGTCTTCCCCGACTACGGCGAGGCCGGCGGGTACTTCATCGGCGACGTGGCCGACGTGGAAGGGGTGGCGGTGCCCGAGCCGGGCGCGCGCCTCGTGTCGGTGAACGGAACGCCCGTCGCCGAGTGGGAGGCGGCGATCCGCCCGTGGATCCGCCACTCCTCGGTGGCGGGCCTGCGGTGGAAGGCCGCGGAGGCTCTCCCGAGGGCGTCGGCGACGCTGCCCCCCCTGCTCCGCTCCGATTCCCTCCGCCTCGAGGTGGTGGCGCCCGGTTCCGGGGAGACTCTCACCGTGACCCTCCCCTTCCTTCCCCCGGACGGGCTGGTCTGGCGAGGCGTCTCCGAGCCCCGCTACCCCGGCGCCCGCACGCTCCTCGAGACGGTGACGTACGATCTGCTCGCCGTGGACGGCGCGCCGGACTGCCTGGTGCTGGTCTGGACGGGGTTTCGGGAGACGCTGGTGGCCGACATGGACACGCTCATGGCCTTCGCAGAGCGGGAGGGGCTCCTGGACCGGCACGTCATCGTGGACGTGACGCGGAGCGGGGGCGGCTCCCTCGGCGCGTACGCCATCCAACGCCTCCAGCCCAGTCCCTTCCGCACCACCTTCGGCAACCTCCGCCTGAGCGACGTCACGCTCCCCTTCGTGGAGGACAAGCGCGCCGACTTCGCCGCGCGTGACATCAACGACGGCGGCGTGGCCGAAACGGTGGACGACGGGAGCTGGCTCATGGACTGGCTGGAGAACGACGTCCTGGCCGCTCTGGAGCGGGGGGACGACTACACCGCGGCCGCCCCGTTCAAGCTGGCCCACGCCCCCAAGGACTCCGACGGCGTGCTCCAGCCCGCCGACGTGCACTTCCGGGGCGGGTTCGGGGTCATCAGCGGCCCGTCGGGCGGCTCCCACCTGGACCAGTTCAACGCCATCGTGAAGGACAACGCCCTGGGGCCCATCGTGGGGATGCCCGCCGGTGGGTACTCCAACACGTGGGAGTGGGAGGAGGTGCTCACCTTCCCCGGCACGGACCGGCCCGTGGTGGGCTTCATGTACGACATCGGCCACACGCTCCGGCCCAACGGGGAGATCCTGGAGGGGAACCCTGCCGCGGTGGACGTCTGGATCCCCCTCACCGCCGAAGGCGTGTCCGACTACTACCCGCGCCTTCTGGGCGCGGCGCTGGCCGAGGTGCGGACCCGGGCCCGGCGCTGATCCCGAGGGCGAGCCCGGCGCCCTGCCGGCCCCGCACGAGGTCGTCGCCCCGTGCGCCTCGCTCGCTAGGCCCCGCCGAAGTCCTCCCGGGCCTGGATGTCGGGCCGGTGACCCGGGGGGGAGGCGATGGCGAAGAAGGGTGCCAGCTTCCCCATCTGCCGAAAGTACACGGCGAGCTGGCCCTTGTGGTGCACCTCGTGCTCCAGGAGGAACGTGAGCCACCAGCGCAGGTTGAGGCCGCTCGGCGCGTTGGGGTGCTCGCAGGGCGCCTCCAGGTCGGCGGGCGTGAGCGCGGCGAGGCGCGCCCCCATGCGGGCACGCACCTCGCCGAAGTAGGCGCCGAGCGCTTCCTTAGACGGCATGGGCTTGGGGAAGCGAAGAAGCTCCCGGTCCCACGCGCCCGCGAAGAGGCCACGCTCGTGGAAGTCCTCGTTCTGGGCGATGTGGAGGAGCTGCTGGCCGCACGACATGGCTACGGGCGTGGGCTTCCACGCCAGCTCCTCCTCCGTGAGCGCGTCCAGGAATTGGAGCGTCACCGCCCGGTGCCGCTCCCATCCGCCCACGATCACCTCCAGCTCGGTCATGCCGCACCTCCCAGCCCGCTCAGGCACCACATCCGTCTCAGGCAACTCTACGACGACCCTCGCTCCACCTTTCGGCG
>JBFYZE010000460.1:0-12225 GCA_041309665.1 Gemmatimonadales bacterium
GCGATGGGGAGACTTGTAAGATCGTCGAACACCGGCGAGGGTCAAGGATGGGCCGGGGCGGCCCGGCCGCGCCCCGGAAAGGGTCCGCGCCCGCCGCTGGATTGCGACGGGCGCGGATGGAGTGAGCGCGCGGAATAAGCCGAGTTCTGTCCCCTTTCGGGGGAGGATCATTCATCTGGGACTGCCGTTGCCGGCAGCCTCGAGCGGCCTACCCGGGACTCAGGCGGGGCGGGCAGCCCCTCGTCCCTTACTTGGCCTTGCTCCGGGTGGGGTTTACCGTGCGACCCCTGTCACCAGGGGCCCGGTGCGCTCTTACCGCACCCTTTCACCCTTGCCTGATCCGCCTCGCGGCGGCCATCGGCGGTTTGCTTTCTGTGGCACTTTCCGTCGCCTCACGGCGCCCGGGCGTTACCCGGCACCCTGCCCTGCGGAGCTCGGACTTTCCTCCGGCGGGGCGAACCCCGCCGGCGATCCTCACTTGCACGCTCGCCGGTAAGGTACCCCCGACACCCACCCAGGTTCAACGGCACCCGGCTTCAGCGGACTCCGGGGGCCAGGCCGTACCTCACCACCACGAGAGCGGCGCCTTCAGGGCATCGGTCAGGGTCAGGTCCACACCCTCCAGGCGGAGGATCGCCACCAGCTCGCCGTCGGGGCGGAAGCGCCGGATCTCGCACGTCACCTGGTCCTCGGCCCAGAACCCGTCCGGGCCCAACGCCCGCCTGGTGCGGTGACCGAAGGGGGGCAGCCACGCCCCGGGGCCACCACACACCCCACGACGGCGACGTGGCCGATGCGCGACACGCTCTGGAGGCGGCCGGGGCCGTCCCCCTACCTGTGGCGGCGCCCCCTCGCCCCGGCCTACCTTTCCGCGACCCGAGCCCCCCGAACGAGGACCCATGCCGTCCCTCTACCCTGCGTCCGCCGCCCTGGCCCGCCTGGGCCTCCTGGCCCTGCCGGCCCTGCTGGCGTTCGGAGCCACGACTTCCCCCACCCTCCTCTCAGCCCAGGAGGAGACGGTGGTCGTCTACCTCGTCCGCCATGCCGAGCGCGCCGAGGACGGTACCAGCGACCCGCCCATCTCGGAGGCAGGGACGGCGCGGGCCCGTGTCCTCGGGGACATGCTCCGGGACGCCGGCGTGACCCACGTCCACACCACCGACCTGAAGCGGACCCGCCAGACCGGCGCGCCCCTGGCCGAGCGCCTCGGGCTGGATCTCCAGGTGTACGACCCGAAGGATCTGCCGGCCCTCGCTGCCCGCCTGCGCGCCACCCCCGGCCGGCACCTGGTCCTGGGCCACTCCAACACCCTGGTCCCGACCGTGGAGGCCCTGGGGGGAGCCGGCGGCACGCCCGTGGCGGACGACGAGTTCGACCGGCTCTACCTGCTGGTGATCGGACCCGACGGCGCCGTCACCACCACCCTCCTCCGGTACGGAGCCCCCTCGCCCCCCTGATCGCGCAGCGTGCGAGCGAAGCGACGCACGCACACCCAGCAAGAAGGCGCGCACGCGAAGCGTGCGAGCGAAGCGCCCGAGTCGCGAGGGGGCGCCCCGCGGGGTCGGACCTCGCCGCCGTCAGGCAGGCCGGACCGTCGCGGGCCCGAGCAGCGAGGATCGCACGCGAAGCGTGCGAGCGAAGCGCCCGAGTCGCGAGGGCCCGCGACGGTCCGGCCATACCTCATGGGGTCGAGGACGATTTCTCCCGCGCCTTCGCGAAGTGCTCCTCCATGAAATCCAGCAGCCGCTCCCAGTGGTCGTGGAAATCTTCCACGCCGCTCGCCCGCCCGGCGCCGTGCCCTCCCTTCACGTAGTTCACCCACACCACTTCCTTCCCCAGGCGGCGGAGCGCGTAGTACATCTCGCGCTGGTTGGTGGCGGGCACGTTCCAGTCCCCCTCCCCGGAAAGGAGAAGGAGGGGCGTCTTGATCCGGTCGGCGAACATCACCGCGGAGTGGGCGATGTACTTCTGCGGCTGCTCCCACAGCGTGGCGCCGATGCGGTCCTGCCCTTCCTCGGCGGCGTTGTAGTTGCGCGTCGTGATCTTCTCGCTGTCCCCGAGGAAGGAGACGATGTTCACCTTCCCCGACACGTTCACCGCGGCGGCGAAGCGCTCGGTCTGGGTCACCAGCAGGTTCACGGCGTACCCGCCGTAGCTCTGCCCGTAGACGCCGAGCTGCTTCTCGTCCACCACACCCCTCTCGATGAGCGTGTTGATGGCCGGCGTCACGCCCTTGAGCCAGGCCTCGCCGGGGTAGCCGATCTCCAGGTCCACCGAGGGGCGGAAGCCGAGCCACCCCCTGGCCGTGACCAGCTGCATGTTCTCGTTGTACCCGTTGTCGAAGAACGTCTCGTAGATCTCCGCCACCAGGGGGTACTTCTGCCCCGGCTCGTATCCCGGCGGGTAGTGGAGGACGCCGTACAGGCGGGTCCCGTCCACGTCCAGGTACTCCACCAACTCGCTCTTCCCCAACGCCACCCCTTCGAGCTGGGGGTTGAGGGTGGTGAGCCTCCGAACCTGCGTGAACCCGGCGTCGGCGGCGTACAGGTCGTCGGGGCGGTCGCCGTCGGAGCGGCGGAACACCACCCGGCTCCCGTCGTCGGACAGGTTCCAATCTCCGTACACGTTGGCGTCCTTCACCAGGTCCTCCAGGCGCCGTGCCTCGACGTCCAGGCGCGCCAGCCCCCGCGCCCAGCGATCGCGCTCGGAGGTGCTCAGGAACACGTACCGGCCGTCCTGGCTCCACCCTTGAACGGCCAGCCTCGGGCGGGTGCGTTCCTCACCCTGGTGCTCGAGCACGAGCTGCAGCTCCCCGGTGCGGGCGTCCAGGAGGTGGTACCCCTTCTGGGAGCTCACCAGGAGCGCCCCCCCGTCCGGGCGCCAACGCTCCACCGAATAGGACAGCTTCGTCGTGTCCTTCTCCGAGACCGGTCCCCGGTGCGCCTCGGTGAGGTTGCGGGCCGAGTCCGCGTCCAGGGAGCGCACGAAGACGTTCCCCCGGTCGGCCCACGCGAACGCCGTCACGTCCTCGTTCCACTGCAGCGTGACCCGGCGCTCCTGGGGCGCAAGCACGGTCACGGGATCGCCGCCGTCCAGAGGGAGGCGGACCACCGAGTACTCGGTCCCGTCGGCCCTCTTGTACGACGTGCGCTTCGGCTCGGCCTTCACGTAGGCCAGGTATGACCCGTCCCGGGCGATGCGTGGGTCGTCCAGCGCCTGGTCTCCGGGGAGCTCTCGCACGGCGCCGTCGGACAGGGTGACGAGGGCGGGGACCTGCTTCCGGTCCAGGTTCCGTACCCGGTCCCAGTCCAGGAACGGATCCCGGGAGTCCTGGACCACCACCGGCCCCTCGGTCATCTCCAGGAAGGCCGCCCGGGCCTCCTGGGCCCAACCCTCGGGCCGGAGCGTCACCAGCACGCGGGTGCCGTCGGGGTGCCAGACCAGCGGCGACGCGGACGCCAGCGCCTTGGGCGTCTTCAGCCGGACCTCCCGCGTCCTCCCCGACGCCGGCTCGTGGATCACGAGGCGCCAGGCGTCCCCCTGGAGGCGCAGGAACGCCAGGCGCGTTCCGTCGGGAGACCACACCGCCGCCCGGAGCTGCTCGCGCCCCGGGAACAGGGAGCGGGCCTCGCCGCCCTGGGCGTCCACCACCAGCAGCTCCCCCAGGGAGGGCGGAACATAGGTGGGGTCGCCGTAGCGGAAGTGGTCCACGCCGGAGCGGTCGCGCCGGGTCTGGACGGTGGCCGCGATCCAGCGCCCGTCCCGGGTCACGTCGGCGACGCGCATCGTGCGCACGTCCAGGGCGTCCTCGGTGGTGAAGGGGCGGCCGCTCTGGCCGGAGAGGGGGAGGGCCAGCGCCAGGCCGGCCACCAGGGTGAGCACCGACGTACGTCCGCGCATGGGAACGCCTCGCTTGGCAGGTCAGGATCGCGCGGCGGGCCCGGGCCTGGGCCCAGGAACGGCGCCGCGGCCGGGAATATGCGGCGCCGGGGTGCGGCGGGACAGCGAGCATCGCGCGGTGTGGGTCGGCTGGGGGTGCTCCCGAGCAGCGAGGATCGCACGCGAAGCGTGCGAGCGAAGCGCCCGAGTCGCGAGGGAGCGCCTCAGCCGGCCCTACCTCAGCGCCGTCCCCAGGCCCTCCGCCAGCGCCACGGCGATCGTGCGCGGGAACCGTCCGTCCGCACCCAGGAGCCTCTGGCTCACCTCGATCTCGACTCCCAGGTACGCCTCGGCGGGGAAGCTCCGCCGAAGCGAGGTGGTGAGCCCGTCCGACGCGCCCCGGTACGGCTGGTTGCGGCGCACGGCCAGCTGGGGGAGCGCGCAGGCCAACTCGCGGGCCCACGCGGAGCAGAGCGCGCGCTCCAGGGGCCGCCCCGGGTCGTAGAGGAGCGCCAGGTCGGCGCGGCGCACGACGCCGTCCAACTCCGGGGTGAAGGAGTGCACGCCCAGGTGGACGACGCGCCGTCCGCGCCGGACCTGCTCCGCCACGTCGCCCTCCACGGCATCCCGGTGGGGCCCGTGGTGCCGGGCCAGGAGCAGCGCGCGCTCCGCGGCGGGGAGTCCGCGGGTCCACTCGGAGAACACGCGGGGGTGGTGGGGGGAACGGTTCAGGTCCACGAGGAGGCGCGTGACGGTGGCCGCGCGAAGAGGCGCGCGCAGGATACGCGCGAGCTCCCTCGCCAGCGGGAGCGCCCCCGGGTCCCACCCCCGGTGCGTGGCGAGCGCCCCGGCCGCGTCGGCCAAGAGCCGAGCCCAGGGTGCCGGGACCCGGTTCCCTCCGTGCTCGCAGGTGACGAGGACCGCCACCCCGCCGGGGAGCCGTCCGGGGCTCACCGGCCGTCGAACGTCCGGTTCTCCTCCAGGCACGCGCAGAGGCGGCCGAAGACCTCGGCCAGCTCCGCCCGGCTGGGCTGCTCGCCCAGCGCCGCCACCAGCCGACGGGCCAGGGGGCCCCGGCGGAGGATGGTCTCCAGGGGCCTGGTCCACTCGCCCTCCGGATCGTGGGGAGGGAAGCGGTCCAGAAGCGCCTGCCACACCTCCCCCGCGCTGCGCGGTGAAGCCCCGAGCCCCAGCGCGGCCAGGAGGCCGGGGACGTCCACCGGTGCCCGCTCGCCTTCGGCGATGGTGGCCTCCAGGAGCCCCGCCAGCGCCTCCGTGGAGGGATCCCGCCCGAGGTCCCGCTCGGAGAGGAGGCCCACGGCCAGGGCACGCACCACCTCGGTCACCGCCGCCACCACGGCCAGGTCCGCCGAAGGGCACTCCTGGGCGTCGATGACGCGTATCTCCACCGAGCCCCGGTCGAAGCGCGCGATCGCGCCCCGGGCGTTGGCCCACTCGTGGCGGAGCACTCCCTCCGGGTCGAGGCTCGCCATGTCGGCGTAGATGCGCCCAAGGATCTCCCGCTCGTACTGCTCCCGGGTGAAGGCCGGCTCGGGCACCACCAGCCCCGACACCGAGGGCACGCGCCTGGCGTTGCCCCGGTACGCCACCAGCCGCGCGTCCAGAACCTGCGAGCGGCCACCGTCCAGGTAGGGCGAGGCCGCCGAGATGGCCGGCAGGAGAGGGAGCACGAGGCGCACCGCGGCGTGCAGGCGGGCGAACTCCTCGTCGTCCTTGAACGGTAGGTTGAGGTGCGTGGCCTGCAGGTTGGCCCACCCGTGGCCGGAGCAGCCGAAGATCCGGTCGAAGGTGTGGTACACGTCGGTGTACTCGTGGGGCCAGAGCACCGTCTCCGTGTGCGGGTCCATCCAGGGGTGGACGGCACCGGGCATGAGGCGGGCGCCCATGGCCGCGAGCTCCTGGTTGGCGCGCCGGCCGCTCCCGTGGAACCTGGCCGCGAGCCCCGACAGCGAGGGCGCGGGATCGCTGGTCTTGAACTCCAGAACGTGCAGCGTCAGCTCGTTGCACCAGGTGATGTCGCCGAACTCCACGTCCGCGCTCTCGGACCCTCCGACCCGGGCCATGAGCCGGTCGCACTCGGGGCGCACGGAGAGGGTGGCGGCGTCCACCAGCATCATCTCGATCTCGACGCCGAAGGCCTCGAACAGCCCCAGCCGCGTCCCCCCTCCCTCCTGGCTCCCGCTCACGCCTGCCGTCCCTCCAGGCCCCGCCGGTCAAGACGAACCCGGAACCAGCGGATGATCTCGTCCCAGAGCGCGTCCTTCAGGATGCCGTCCTCGAAGCCGCCGTCCAGGTTGGGGTTGTCGTTGACCTCGATGATCACCACCCGGCCCTCCACCTCCTTGAGGTCCACGCCGTAGATGCCGTCGCCGATGAGGCGCGCCGCCTTCACCGCCACTTCCACCACCGCCTTGGGCGTGTCCTCGATGGCCACCGCCTGGACGTCGCCGTAGCTGGTGTGGGTGCCCTGGGCGCGGACGATCTGCCAGTGCCCCTTGGCCATGTGGTAACGGGCAGCGTAGAGGGGCTGGCCGTCCAGCACGCCCACCCGCCAGTCGAAGGCCGACGGCATGAACTCCTGGGCCACCACCAGCTCCGACTCCTCGAAGAGCCCGTCCAGTGCCTCGTACAGCTCAGGGGGCGTGGACACCTTCACCACCCCCCTGGAGAACGAGCCGTCGGGTCGCTTCAGGACGCAGGGGATCCCCACCTTGGCCATGACCTCGCCGATGTTCCCTTCATGGACCACTAGCGTCCTGGGCGCCGGGATCTTGTGGCGCTCGAAGAGCTCGGCCTGGTACACCTTGTTCCCGCACCGGATGATGGACTCGGGGTCGTCCAGGACCACGAGCCCCTCCTGCTGCGCCCGGCGCGCGAAGCGGAAGGTGTGGTGGTTCACCGCGGTGTTCTCGCGGATGAAGAGGGCGTCGAACTCCGCCAGGCGGCCGTAGTCGTCGGGCTCGATGATCTCCACGCCGATCCCCTGCCGCGCCGCGGCCCGTGTGAGCCGGCGGATCCCCCTCTCGTTGGAGGGAGGCATGGGGTCGGCCGGGGACCACAGGATGGCCATGTCGTAGCGCGTCTCCGGCGTGCGCGGGGCTACCCGGGTGGGGCGCTGGAAGTAGTCCCGGGCGCGGGCGAGCACGAAGTCCCGGTGCGCCTCGGGGATCTCCGCGCCGGCGATGGCGCGCACGCTCGAGAGCGTCCAGCGCCCCTCTTCCCACGCGAACCGGGCCCGCAGGAAAGGCGCAGGGAACTGATTGAAGAGGGCCCTGCTCAGGCGGTCGTAGCGCGGGGCCACGTTGCGCCCGAAGTAGATGCTCAGGGCGAACTCCTCCGAGCGGAGGGGCGAGAGCGCGTGCTGGATGGTGTCGTCCAGGTCCTCGGACACCAGACGCACCACGGGCGACATCGAGAGCGCCTGCAGCGTGGCCACGCTGGGGAGCGGCCTGTGCCCCCGGGCGGCGGCCAGGAGCGACACGTAGTAGCCCAGGCTCTGGTACCCGTAGCGCCGGCACACGTTGAATACGGCGACGCGGCGCATGTCGGCGTATTTCGGATCGGTGAGGTAGACCCGGGCGGGGACCACCTCCACCCCCTCCATGTCGAAGGGGAAGCTCTTCGGGTTCTCCACCACCATGAGCGGGATCATCCGACCGCTCCGCCCCTGGGCTCGAGCACGAGGAGGTTCCCGTCGTAGGTGAGCACGCCGAGCATGATCGCGCCCATGAGGCGCACCACGTCCACCCGGTAGTTGTGGGAGCCGAAGGCGTTCTCGAAGAGCGGGTCGGCGACGAGGACGGAGTCGGTCTCGGCATCGTAGCCGTGGACCACCACGAAGTGCCCGGTGGGCTCGCCCCGGACCGAGTCGTAGCGGAGGCTCCCGTTCTCGTCCAACTCCCTGGCGCAGCCGTAGAGGTAGGTGGCGGAGAGCCCGGTGAGGATGGGGCGCCCGACCGAGAGGCGGCGGCGGATGAGCCCTGGAGAAAGCTCCTCGAAGCGGATCTGCCCTCCCAGCGCGAGGAACTCCTGGTAGGCGGGAGTGGTCTCGCGGAGCCGCGCGCCCGACTTGGCGATCGCCTGCTCGGCGAGGAGCGCGCTCAGATCCGCCTCGTCGCTCTCGAACCAGGTGGGGTCGAACACCTCGAGGTTGTACGTGTGCAACGTGGCCGAGTATCCCCGCCGGAGGGCGTGGATCCCAAGGTACACCCCCAGCGTGCCGCCGGTGACGAGAGGGGTCACCTCGGAGATGACCTGATGCAGATCCAGGGCCTCGCCGTAGAAGCCGTACACGGCGTGCAGGCAGGTCGGCCCGCACGTGGTGTCGTCGGGCTGGGGCAGGATGTCCAGGGTGAGCACGGCCATGTCGCCGACAAACATAACGTCCCAACGCCAGGCGGCACCCGGGGGTCCTCGGGGGGCGCTATATTCGCATCCGACCGGGGTCCCGTGGCCCCCCGAACGTCCACGCCGCCCCGACGGCCGCACCCGAACATGACTCCCCGCTCGCTCGCGCTCGCCCTCGTCCTGGCACTCGCCCCTGCGCCCCTCCCCGCCCAGGAGGCCAGCGTGATCTCGGGCCGCGTGCTCCGCGCAGGGACGGACGAGCCGGTGGCCGACGCGATCTTCCGGGTCGTGGACACCGACGTGTCCGCCGTGTCCGACGGGGAGGGGCGCTTCGTGCTCCGCGGCCTCCCCGTGGGAAGCCACACGCTGGAGGTCCGCCACGCCGGCCACGGCGTGCACGCCGTGGCGCTGGCGGTGAGCCGCCTCGGCGAGGGCTTCGAGGTCGTCGTCCACCTGGCCGCCGAGGGGATGTCGGTGGAGATCGTCGCGGCAACGCCTGCGCCCGGGGCGGCGGCCGCCTCCCCGGCGGGGGACGCCATGACGTTCCCCTCGGTCACGGTCCACGAAGACGTCACGCTGGCCCCACCCCCGGCACCCGCTCTCAGGGCGGGGTCGCTGGTGGACAGAGCCGAGATCCTCCGGCTCGCCGGGTCCAGCCGGAACCTGTCGGATCTGCTTCGCCGGGCGGTGCCCTCCCTCCGTGTCCGGCCCTCCGAAGGCACCACGGGAGACCTGCTCTGCCTGGAATTCCGGGGCGCGCAGGTCCGCTCCATGAGCCTCACGAACGCGTCCGGAGGATGCGACCACCCCCAGGTCTACATGGACGGGGTTCCGCTCATCGACCCGGCACCCGCCTACGGCCTCACGAACTACGACGCCATCGAGTGGATCCAGGCCATCCCCCCGGCGGAGGCCGGGCCCCAGTTCGGCGGGGCGCCCTACGGCGTCATCCTCGTGACCACGTCCGCGGGAAGGCGCGCGACGGTCGGCGGGGCGGGCGATCCGTCCCTCCTGATCCGCTCCCGGCGCACGACCTTCGATTGGGAGCGGGACCCGGCCGGGCACCCCTTCTGGCGTGCGCTGGCGTTGTCGGCCGTGGGGAGTGGGGCAGGGCTGGTGGCGGGGCGGGAGGCGTGGCGCCGCTGCGTGTACGTGGACGACGTCACCCGGGAGCAGGAGCGCACCTGCCCCCGCCCGGAGGTGGCCGCCATGGGTGCGGTGGCCGTAGCGCTCCCGGCGTTGGGGAGCGCCCTGGGCGCCCACTTCGGGGGACGCACGGATGGGTCGCAGGGGCTGTGGGTACCCGCCGTGGTGGGCGCGACGCTGGCCCTCCTCCCGGGGTACGGGTTCTCCCTGGCCACCGTGGGCAACGGCGTCGAGGCCACCAACACCGCCGGGATGGTCTTCCTGGTCGCGGGCACGCCCCTGTTCACCGCCCTGGCGGACCGCCTGTACCGGCGGCTACGCTGAACCCCGGCGACACTCTCCGGGCACTCCGGCGTATCACCCTCAGGAACGGCGTGCGGTACCCACCGGCCTCCGCCGCCGACCGACACCGACGAGCCCCCGTCCCCATGACCCCCTCCCATCTGCTCCGTCCGGCCCTGGTTGCCGCCGTGCTCGCCGCGGTCCTTGCGCAACCGGCCGGCGCGCAGGAGACCGTGGACCTTCCCGGCGTCGTGGTGGACGTGGCCACCGGGAACGGGATCGCCGACGTCATCCTCCGCCTGGTGGGCACCGACGTGTCCGCCGCCAGCGACGGGGAGGGGCGATTCGTGCTGCGGGGCGTCCCCGGGGGGGAGTGGATGCTCCGGGTGGACCACGTGGCGTACGGGAGCCACGAGCACCGGATCGTGGTGGAGCCCGGGCAGGCCCTGGCGATGGAGATCCGGCTCGCTCCCGAGGCCATCCAGCTCGAAGCCCTCGTGGTGGAGGCGGTGACCACCCGGACCCGGACCGAGCGGGCGCAGGGCTTCAGCCTCCACGTCGTGGACCGCCGTCAGATCGAGAGCGCTCTGGGGACGAGCAAGCACCTGGGCGACCTCATCCGCCAGACGGTGCCGGGAATTCGGTTGCGGCAGACCAACAACCTCGCGGGGACGGACGTCTGCCTGGAGTTCCGCGCTGCGGCCACCATCTCGCTCCTGCAGACGCGGCCCTGCAACCATCCGATGGTCCTGGTGGACGGCGTGCCCGTGACGAACCCGAACCTGCTGTACGGGACCATCGGGCTCTCGAACATCGAGCGGATCCAGGTCGTCCCCCCGGGAGAGGCCGGAGTGCGCTACGGGACCGGATCGCTCTACGGAGTGCTCCTCATCGATACGCGCCCACCGGGCGCGGATCGGACCGCGGGAGGCCAGCCGCTCACGCCCATGGACCTGCAGCGGAGGAGCGCCTTCGACTGGGGCCAGGACCCGCAGGGGCACCCTCTCCTCAGAACCAGCGCCGGCGCGTTCCTGGGCAACGCCGCCGGCCTGGCGGCGGGCGTCGCCATCGGCAGGCGCTGCGTCAGCGTGGACGCCCGGGACCAGATCGTCACCCGCTGCAGCACCGTGGGCGACGTCGCGGCCGTGCTGGGCGCCATGCTCGTGCCGGCGACCGCGGCCGCGCTGGGCGCGCACTGGGGTGGCACCACAGCCGCGTCCCGGGGGCGGTTCGTCCCCGCCCTCCTGGGCGCAGGGATGATGATCTTCCCCGGCTACGCGTTCTCCATGGCCACGGTGGGAGGCGGGTCGGATGTGGCCAACTCGGTGGGCGCCGCCATGCTCGTGCTGGGCACGCCGCTGCTGGTCACCTTGGCCGACCGGATGTTCCGCGACCTCCGGTGAGGCTCACCGATACGAGTAGTCGGTGAAGATGAAGTAGTAGACGAGCGCCGCGTTGTCCGACAGCGTGGCGGTGCGATCGTCTCCTTCCCCGTTGTCCAGCTCCACCCGGAGGCGCACCGTGGCCGCGGCCACTTCGTAGTTGCGCAGCTCCACGTAGATGCTCCCCGTGCTGGAGATGTCCATGGTCTGGTCGAACGGCAGCGTGATCAGCACCGTGTCGGACGTGACGGCGACGGGGCGCATCTCCCCGGTGCTCAGGTTGTACTCCTCGTACAGGTCCATGGCGGTGACGAGCGTGAGTTGGTGGGGGGAGGTCCCCTCCACCCTCACCCGCACCGACGTGGGAATGTCATCCGCGTCCGTCGCCAGCGAACAAGCGGACACGGTCAGGAGCGCCAGGGCGACTGCGGCGCGCCGGCCCCACGATGCCACGGACCCCCTGCCCTTTCGCATGATGTCTCCGATCCCTCTCGCGTCAGCGTGGACACGGCGGCCCGCCCGCCTGTGCCTCGTCGTGCTCCCCGTCCTGCTGTCCGCCGCCTGCGCCTCCGAGCCCGGCACCCGCGCCGGGCCGGAGCCCGTCTCCGCCGGGATCGGCGAGCTGCTTCCCGGTCTTCCGCCGGAGGAGGCCGCCCGTTTCGCTGCGGGTCGAGTCCACTTCGCCCGCCGCTTCACCCCCGAGGAGGGGCTCGGGCCCCGGTTCAACGAGGACGCCTGCAACGCCTGCCACACCCTCCCGGCTGATGGTGGCACCGGTGAGACGAACGTCACCAAGGCGACCCGGATGCTCCCGGACGGCCGCTGCGACCTCCTCGCGCCCCTCGGAGGCGAGAACGTCCGCATCTCCGCCACGCCGGCCCTCGCCGCCGCCGGGGCGGGGCGCGTTCCGGTCCCGGAAGATGCCACCCACACCGCCCTTTTCACCATCCCCTTCCTCTTCGGGCTGGGAATCGTGGACGCGGTTCCCCTGGAGACCCTGGAGGCGCTGGCCGACTTCGTCGAGGGCGCCTTCCGCCTGGAGATGGGGCTCACCACGCCACTCCACCCCGACGAGGGGAGCGCCGGGGCCGCCCCCTCGGTCCCGCCGGGCGCCGACCTCGTGCCCGAGCCGGAGCTGACGCAGGAGGTCCTGGACGCCGTCACCGAT